>LUYR01000574.1 GCA_001603335.1 Rhodospirillales bacterium Alpha_05
GCTACGCGCGAAAACCAAAACGAACGGGATCAAAGGGGCTAGCCCCTTTGCGGGTCCGGGCAGAGCCCGGCCTTTTTACATGTCCGGCAACGGCTTCGCGCTGCTGCGGAACGCGGCCCAGGGGTCGCTATCGAGGGCATTGAGTCGGGCGGCGGCGTTTTCGACGGTGAAGTAGGCGGGGCCGACGACGGGGGAGAGTTCGTCCCAGGCGAGGGGCATGGAGACCGGCGCGCCGGGGCGGGCGCGGGTGGAGTAGGGGGCGACGGCGGTGGCGCCGCGTTGGTTGCGGAGGTAGTCGACGAGGATTTTGCCGCGTCGTTTCGACTTTGCAATGGTGGCGACGAAGGCGTCGGAATTTTCCGTCGCCATGGTTTCGGCAAAGGCTTTGGCGAAGGCCTTGGTGGCGATCCAGTCGGCCTTGGGCTTGAGCGGCGTGACGACGTGGAGGCCCTTGCCGCCCGAGGTCTTGACGAACGCGGCGAGGCCGTGGGCTTCGAGCCGGGTGCGGGTTTCGAGCGCGGCGGCGGTGACGGCGCTCCAGGGCACGTTTTCGCCGGGGTCGAGGTCGATCACCAGGGTGTCGGGGTGTTCCCAGTCGGCGAGGGTGCTGCCCCAGGGGTGAATTTCGAGGACGCCGGACTGGACCAGGGCGATCAGGCCGTCGAGGTCGTCGATCGCGAGCAGGGGTTGGGCGGTGGGTTCCTTGGGGTCGGGAACGCGGGCGATGCGGCGGTTGGCGCCGGTCCAGGCGTGCTTCTGGAAGAACATCTGGCCGGTGATGCCCGAGGGCGCGCGCAGCAGCGCGAGGGGGCGGCCGACGACGAACGGCGCGATGCGCGGCCAGATTTCGGCGTAATAGTCGGCGAGGCCGGACTTGGTGACGCCCGCGTTGGGCCAATAGAGGCGGTCGGGGTGGGTGAGGGGGACGGTGCGTTTTTGCGGTTTCGGCGACGGCGGGGCTTTGCCGGGCGGGGTTTCGCGCACCACCTGGGTGGCGGGCTTGTCGTCGCGCAGGCCGCGGAACGCGGCGTGGCGGAGGTTGCCGTCGCCGGTCCAGCCGCGGAATTCGACCTCGGCGACGAGTTCGGGGCGGACGAACACCACGTCCTTGGCTTCGGTCGCCGAAAGGCGTTCGGCGAACGGGCTTGTGTTCGCGGCGAGGGGCTCGAGGCGCTGGAACAGGTTTTTCGCCAGGGCGGCGGTGTAGCCGGTGCCGACGCGGCCGATGTGGCGCAGCGCGTCGTTCTCGAACACCCCCATCACCAGCGAGCCGATCGCCTTGGGGATGGTGGTGGAAGGGATGTAGCCGCCGATCACGCACTCCTGGCGCGCGGTGCACTTCGACTTTACCCAGGTTTTGCCGCGGCCCGAGCGGTAGGGGGCGTCGGCCCGCTTCGAGACCACGCCTTCGAGGCTGAGGCGGCAAGCGTGGCGCAGCACGATGTCGCCGCTTTCGGAAAAGTCGGCGCTGAAGCGGACGCGCGGGTCGGCGCTTTCGAGCAGCTGCGCGAGCAGCGACTTGCGCTGGGTGAGGGGCAGGCCGCGCAGGTTGAAGCCGTCGAGGTGGAGGAGGTCGAAGGCGTAGTAGACGAAGCGGTCGGTGCGGCCTTCCGAGAGGTCGGCCTGCATCGCCGAGAAGTCGGACGCGCCGCTGCTCGCCTCGACCACCAGTTCGCCGTCGACCAGCGCGGTCTTGGCGGGGAGGGCGGCGAGGGCTCCGGCGATTCCCTTGCCGAACCTCTCGGTCCAGTCGAGGCCGCTGCGGGTGCTCAGACGGGCCTTGCCTTCCGCAATGCGCGCCTGGAGGCGGTAGCCGTCGAACTTGATTTCGTGCACCCAGCGCGCGCCGCCGGGCGGCTTGGGCGCGAGGCTGGCGAGGGCGGGCTCGACGAATTCGGGCAGCGCCGCCTTGCGTGC
>LUYR01000575.1 GCA_001603335.1 Rhodospirillales bacterium Alpha_05
ATCCTCGCGATCTGGCTCGCCGCGGGCGGCATCAGCCGTCCGATCGTGGCGATGACCGGGGCGATGCGCCGCCTCGCCGACGGCGACCTCGCGGTCGAGGTTCCGGCGCGCGGCCAGTCCGACGAAATCGGCCAGATGGCCGCCACGGTCCAGGTGTTCAAGGACAACGCGGTGGAGATGCAGCGCCTCCAGGCCGAACAGGAGGCGCAAAAGGAGCGCGCCGCCGCCGAACGGCACGCGGCGATGAACGCCCTCGCCGACAACTTCGAATCCACGGTGATGGGGATCGTCGAGGCGGTCACCGCCCAGTCCACCGACCTCGAAACCTCGGCGCAGACCCTCTCGTCGGTGGCGAGCCAGACCGAGCAGCAGGCGGCAACCGTGGCGGCGGCGTCGGAGCAGGCGTCGATGAACGTCCAGACCGTCGCCTCGGCGACCAACCAGCTCTCGAGCTCGGTGCAGGAGATCAGCCGCCGCGTCGCCGAATCCGCCGCCATCGCCACCGAGGCGGTGCGCGAGTCCGACAACGTCAACACCATCGTCGGCGGTCTCGCCAACGCGGTGGAGAAGATCGGCGAAGTGATCAACCTGATCACCGACATCGCGAGCCAGACCAACCTGCTCGCGCTCAACGCCACGATCGAGGCGGCGCGTGCGGGCGAGATGGGCAAGGGCTTCGCCGTCGTCGCGGGCGAGGTGAAGAATCTCGCCAACCAGACCGCCAGGGCGACCGAGGACATCGGCGCGCAGATCGGCGCGGTGCGCGGCGCGACCGACGACGCGGTGGCGGCGATCCGCACGATCTCGACCACCATCGGCCGGGTCAACCAGATCTCCACCGCGATTTCGGCGGCGATCGAGGAGCAGGGCGCGGCGACGCAGGAAATCGCCCGCAACGTGCAGGAGGCCGCCGCGGGCGTCGGCGAGGTGTCGGTGAACATCGCGAGCGTCACCCAGGCGTCGTCGGAAACCGGCAGCGCGTCGTCGCAGGTGCTGGTGGCGGCGCAGCAGCTCTCCGAACTCGCCGAACGCCTGCGCCACGACGTCGGCACCTTCATCGCCTCGGTGCGTCAGGCCTGAATGCGGGGTGCGGGACACGCGCCGGAAGCATCCGGCCGCCCCGCACCCCGGTATCGCCAAAAGCGATCACGTTCGACTGTGCAATATATTGGCTATCGTCGCGGAAATCGGAGATATCTGGTTTCAGGTCGTTCGGGGCTTTTCCCCAATCCCCCAGGGGCCCCCCTCCCCAAAAGTCCCGGACGACCCGCACCCTACCCGAGTACTTATTCCCTCTGAAGGATCGAAATGGCCTACCACGACCCGAACCCGGCATATCCGATGCCGGTGAAGATGACCGGACGGTTCCACCCCACAAGCCGAACCACCCCCAAGCAACAGACCCCCGAACCGCGCAGCTGACCCGCCGCGCGGTTTTTTATTGACCGCCGCGCGATTGCCAAAAGCTATCAAGAATGCTTGGTCCATATATTGGATAATTTCGAAGCTTGGGGCGATATTGAAGGTGTACCGGGAAACACCCGAGACACCCAGCCGGAGATCCCCGGCAGATCGCTTCAGTCCAGGAGTTTTTGCGATGACCAACACCACCCAGCAGACCTCGACCACCCGCACCGAAGACGAAACCAGCTTCCTCGTCTCCGCCACGCTGCACCGCGCCCAGGGCACCCTCGACTAACCCTGCGCACGTCGCACCGAAGTCCCATTCAGCAAAGGAACCGTATCATGCCGAACACCACCCGTACCGAAGACCAGACCAGCTACCTCGTCTCCGCGACCCTGTCGCGCGCCCAGGGCACCCTCGACTAAGCTGCCCGAAGCCGAGCCAACATCCGGCGCACGGTCGATCGCTATCCCGTCGCCATTCAGCGCCCCTCGCCGCACCCGCGGCCGGGGCGCTCAAATTTTCAGGCCTTGCGCGTCGAGTCCACCGCGAGAGTCATGAAGTTCCGCGCCGCGATGCCCCGCTCGCCGCGCCGCATCGCGCAGGCGAGCCGCGCCACCGGCGACTGCCCCTCGATCGCGAGATACGCCACCCCCGCCACCCGCACCTGCGCCATCGAGCGCGGCACGATCGACACCCCCATTTCCGCCGCCACCAGGTTGACCACCGAGGCCATCTGCGGCGCTTCCTGCACCAGGTTGGGCGCAAAGCCGAGCTGGCGGCAGTGGTGCAGCACCTCCTCGTACAGCCCGAGGCAGACCGCGCGCGGATACAGCACGAACGGCTCGTGCTCGAGCGCGGCGAGCGGCGCGCTCGCCTGCTGCGCCAGCGGATGTGCGCTCGGCGCGGCGATCAGCATCGGCTCGTCGGGGAAGCGGTGCAGCTTCAACCCCTCCGGATCGTCCTCGGCGGGGCGGATGAAGGCAACGTCCAACTCGCCCGAGTGGAGCCGCTCGATCAGCTGCACGGTATTGATTTCGCTCAACGACAGATCGAGCGACGGATAGGCGCGGCGGAAGCCGCGGATCAGCGAGGGCACCAGCGGGTTGAACGCCGCCGAACCGGTGAAGCCGACGCGCAGGCGCCCGGTTTCGCCGCGCGCCGCGCGCTGGG
>LUYR01000576.1 GCA_001603335.1 Rhodospirillales bacterium Alpha_05
GGTCGCGGTCGAGCGTGGCGCGACGTCCGCGGCGGCGATCCCACGCCTCGCGGGCGAAGGCGCCGAGGGCGACGAGCATGGCGGCGACCAGGCCGATGAGCCCGAGGAGCACTGGCCAGACGAGGATGCCGGCGATGTGGTGAAAAATTTCGCGGATTTGGTCGATGGAGGTCATAGGTTTTGCGTTAGAAGCTGAAGCGGTAGCGGCCGAAGAAGCTCAGGCCGGGCATCGGGTAGTCGTTTTTCTCGTAGTAGAACCGGTCGAAGAGGTTTTGGACGCTCAGGGAGACCTCGTGGCGGGTGCCGAATTTGCGCGAGACGAAGGCGTCGCAGACGATGAAGGATGGGTACTCGAAGATGCCGCCTTTGCCGTTGGTGTAGGCGAGGGTGGGGCTGTAGTCGTTGTCCCACATGCCGCGTACGTAGCGGGCGGAGATGCGCGCGCGCCATGGCCCATGGTGCCAGGTGAGGCCGGTGTTGAACTTGAAATCGGCGACGTTGCGGATGACGGAGGTGCCGGCGGCGAGGGTTTGCTCGCGGTCGATCATTTTGGTGGCGGAGAAATTCAGCAGCCAGGTGCCGGAGTCGGCCGCGACGAGGGAGCTGAAGTCGAGGTCGAGCTGGGCCTCGACGCCGGTTTGGAGAGCGGTGCTGGCGTTGACGTAGGTGCTCTCGCGGTAGGCGGGAGTGTTGGTCAGGTAAACGCTCTCGATCTTATCGTCCACGGTGGTGTGGAAGTAGGTGAGATCGACGGCGAGCCAGCTGCGGTCGTAGCCGATGCCGACGTCCCAGGTGTCGCTGGACTCGGGTTTGAGGCCGAGGTTGCCGCGTGTGACCTGGCGTTGTTTGCCGACGACCTTGTCGTAGTAGCCGGCAGTCTGGCTGGATGTTGGCGCGATGAAGGCGCTGCCAATGGTGGAGTGCAGCCGGAGGTCGTGCGTGACGCGGTACACGATGCCGGCGCGCGGGTTGAAGGTGTCGAAGCTCGAAGAGCGCGGCGTCAGCGTGGTGGCGTACGGCGTCGGGCGCGTTTCCAGTTCGATCTCATCGTAGCGTGCGCCGGCGTTGAAGATGAGGCGGTCGTCGAAGAGTTTGGTGACGGTTTCGAGGAAGACGCCGTAGACGTCCTGCGAGTCGTTTGGGGACGACGGTGCGACGCGGGCACCCGAGCCTGTGGTGCTGTAGGAAAGGTAGTCCTGCTTGATGAGCTGGTAGTCGAAGCCGCCGATGGCCTGAAATGCGGGGACGATCTGCCAGGAGTCCTGCACGGAGAGCCCGGCCCAGTTTGTGTCGCGGATGTAGTAGAGGAATGCGGGGGCGTCCTCGGGTTGTTCGTAATTTTTGTAGCGTTCGAGGGAACGGTGGAGAGTGAGCTGCGGGGTATGGTCGCCGAGTTTTCCCGTGAGGCGGAGGTTGGCCGACCACTGGTCCCAGTCGGCGTAGCTCCAGTTTGTGTCGCCGTAGGTGAGGCCGCCGGGATTTTCGACGTCGCGGCTGAGGAAGGCGGCGGTGTCGAGATCGAGGCGCCAGTGCTCGCCGAGGTTGCGGCCGAGGCGGAGGGTGCCGGAGTAGTTTTCAAAGCGGGTATTGGTCCAGTCGGCACCGTTGCCCATGCGGTAGTCGTCGGTGCGCGTGTAGGTGCGGAAGGCGGTGTCGAAATCGAGTTGATCGGGATTACCGCCACCCATGCTGATCAGCCCCTCGTAAGTGCCAAAGCTGCCGTAGCCGGCCTGGGCAAAGCCCGAGAGCGGGCCGGAGGATTTTTTCGTGATGATGTTGATGACGCCGCCCATGGCCGAGGAGCCGTAGAGGGAGGATGCGGGCCCCTTGAGAACCTCGATGCGCTCGACATTGAGTGCGCTCATGCTGCCCAGCCCGGTCGCGCCGGTCGGGTGTCCGTCCACGAGGACGAGCACGTGCTGGCTGACGCCGGAGTAGTCCGGGCGGAAACCGCGCAGCCCCACTCCGGACAGGCCGGAGGGGTATTGGATCACGTCCACCGAGGCGTTCTTCTTGAGAAGGTCGGAGATGGTGTTCGTCTGAGTCTCGGCGAGGACGTCGCCGGCGATGAGCTCCACGCGTTGGGGGATGTCGGCCAGCGGCTGGAGCGTGCGGTTTGCGGTGACGGCAAACTTTTCCAGCGCGATGACCTCATCGGAGGTGGGGCCATTCGGCGTTTGGGCAAATCCCGCGAGGGAGCTGAGGAGGCTCGCAGTGGCGAGGAGTACGGAGTGCTGTTTCATAGGAGAGTCGGACGGTGTGAGATTAACAAAGACGTCAAATGGCGGCGATGGTCCGGGTGCCGTGCGTGTCGTGGGCGAGCCAGCCGGCGCCGTCGTTGTGGAGGCGGATTTCCAGCGGGATCGAGGGGACGAGGGGCTGGCAGACCGCGTGGCAGCGGGCGGCGAGGGTGCGGTAGAGCGGCTCGTCTGCCGAAAACGGGATCACCTCGCCGAGCTGGCGGGCGAGCGAGAGCCCGCCG
>LUYR01000577.1 GCA_001603335.1 Rhodospirillales bacterium Alpha_05
GTCGCGCCGCCGCAGGCGAGCCCACCGAGACCTGACCTGCCGCATCACGTTTCCTTCCCACGCGCCGGCCTCCCGCCGGCGCGTTTTTTATGCGCTGCGCTCGACCGCGCGCACCACCGACTGCGGACGCCCGTTCACCGCCAGAAACATCCGGCCGATGTACTCGCCGATCAGCCCGAGCATCACCAACTGCGTGCCAGAAAACAGCAGCAACGCCGCCATCAATGAGCCCCAGCCAAAGACCGGGCCCGTGTCGCGCCACCACAGCCACGCCACCCAGCCGATGCCCACGACGCCCGCCACCGCCAGCGTCAGCCCGAGCAGCGTCGCCAACCGCAACGGCAGCACCGAAAAATTGATCCACGCGCTCATCCACAGCCGCACCAGCCGGCGCAGCGTGTAGCCGCTCTGCCCCGCCACGCGGTCGGCATGCGCCACCGTCATGGAGCCGATGCGCTGCGTCACCTGGAGCAACAGCCCGTCGATGTAGGGAAACGGTCCCGCGTGCCGCGCCGCCTCACGCGCCGCCAGCGCGCTCACGCAGCGGAAACTCGAAAGGTAGAATCCCGCCGGCTTGTCCAGCGCCAGATCCGTCACCCGGTTGGTGAACCAACTGCCCAGATTGCGCCACCCGGCATGCCGCTTGTCCTCGTAGTGGCCATAGACCACGTCGAGCCCCTCGGTACACGCCTTGGCCCAGAGCCGCGCCGCTTCCGCCGGCGGGTTCTGCCCGTCGTCGTCGAGATTCACCAGATGCGCGCCGCGCGCGTGTCGCCAGCCCGTGAGCACCGCGTTGTGCTCTCCGAAATTGCGCGCGTGTTCCACGTACACGATCGGCACCTTCGCCGTGCGCACCAGCTCGCGGCAGACCGCCGCCGTGCCGTCGCGACTGCCGTCGTTGACGAGCACGATCTCGTGCCCACCCGCAATCGTCAGCCCCTCGATATCATGCACGACCGAAGCAATCGTCTCCGCGCTGTTGTAGAGCGGGATGACAAACGACAAAGCCGGGGCGTCGGGCGTGCTCATGGAGTGGGCCATTCCTTCAGGGCCGCCAGCACGCGATCCACGTCGACCTCCGTCAACCCCGGATGGCACGGCAGACTCAACACCTCAGCGCACGCCCGCTCCGTCGCCGGCAGCGAGATCGCCTGCGCATACGCCGGCTGCCGGTGCGCCGGCACCGGATAAAGCACGCCGGCGCGGATGCCTCGGGCGGACAGAAACTCGACCAGCGCATCCCGCTTCGGCGTGCGCACCACAAACTGATGCCAGACGTGCTCGGCCGGCGTCGCCACGGTCGGCCAGACAAGTCCCGGCAGCGAGCGCGCCGCCGCGCAATACCGCGCCGCCAGCCGCGCCCGGTGGGCGTTCTCCGCATCGAGATGGCGCAGCTTCACGCGCAAAATCGCCGCCTGCAGCTCGTCGAGCCGGCTGTTGCGCCCCGGCTCCTCGGAGAGGTAGCGCTGACGCCAGCCATACTGACGCAGCCGGCGCACGCGCTCCGCCACCGCTGCATCGCCCGAAAACACCGCGCCGCCATCGCCGAGCGCACCGAGGTTTTTCGTCGGATAAAAACTAAACGCCGCCGCCGCGCCCCAGGTGCCCACACGCCGTCCGGCCCAGCGCGCGCCATGCGCCTGCGCGCAATCCTCCACCACCGGAATGCCGCGCGCCTGCGCCTGCGCGCAAATCGCGCCAAGGTCCGCCGGTTGCCCGTATAGATGCACCGGCACCACCGCGCGCACCGGCACGGCCGATTGCGTCAGCGTCTCGGCCAACGCCGCCGGCGACATGAGCATCGTCGCCGGATCGATCTCCACAAATACCGGACGCGCGCCGATCTGCTCAATGGCGGAAATCGTGGCGCTGACGGTGTTGGCCACCGTTGCCACGCCGTCGCCCGCGCGCACGCCCACCGCACGCAGCGCCAGTTCGATGGCCTCCGTGCCATTGGCGACGCCCACCGTGTGCCCGCCGCCTTGGTACGCGGAAAACTCCGCCTCAAACGCCTCTACCTCGGGCCCGAGGATGTAGTAGCCGCTGGTCAACACGCGTTCGACGGCCACGCGCAGCTCGTCGGCATGCGCGCGAAAACCCGCGCCGGGATCGGCGGTGAGGAGAATCTTCTCAGACATAATTGCGAAACTCCCGGCGGTAGTAGGCGAGCGTGCGGGCCAGCGCCGTGCGCACTCCTGTGCGCGGATGCCAGCCGAGCGTCTTTTCGATCCGCCGCCCATCCGCGTAGAAATCGCCGATGTCGATTTTCTTCCGCTCGGCGGGATAGACGCGCACCTTGAAATCGCCGCTGCCGTGCAGCTCCACGAGCATCTCCGCCAGCGCCTGCAACGAGACCGGCGGCGGCCCGCCGAGGTTGAAGACCTGGCCTTCGGCCTCCTTCCGACTCGCCGCCAGCAGCATCGCCTCCACGCAGTCGTCCACGTAGGTGAAGTCGCGCAACTGCTCGCCGCCCCAGACTTCGAAGGTCGCACCTTCGAGCAGCCGGCGAATCCAGATGCCCACGAAGGTCTGCCGCGCGTCCTTGATGCGCATGCGCGGTCCGATGGTGTTGGTCAGGCGCAGCACCGTGCTGCGGATGCCGTACACCTGCTGGTAGAGCAGGTGGTAGTGTTCGCCGGCGAGTTTGTTGATGCCGTTGACGTCCACCGGGCGCAGCGGGTGGTTTTCGTCCACGGGCAGGTAGTCGGGCCGGCCGTAGATCTGGCGTGTGCTGGCAAAGACGATGCGGATCGCGGGATTGTGCGCGCGACAGGCTTCGAGGATGGCGAGCTGCGCGCGCGCGTTGATTTCGAGGTCGGTCTGCGGGTCGGCCATCGAGTCCATGTGGCTCGTCTGCCCGGCGAGGTTGAAAAGAAAATCCTGCCCGCGCACGAAGACCGGCAGGCTGTGGTGGTCGCGCACGTCGGAGATGTTGACGCGCACCTTCGATTCGATGCCGGCGAGGTTGCGCAGGTTGCCGCCGTACTCAGGGATGAGGCTGTCGATGATCGTCACCTCGGCGCCCTGGCGCACGAGCGCGCGCGCCAGATTCGAGCCGATGAAGCCGAGCCCGCCCGTGATGAGGACGCGTTTCCCGGTGAAGGCAGTCGGCTTGGGGTGAGACGGCATGGTGCAGGCAGCCAACGGCGTGGGCGTCAGTTCGCCAATCGCAAAATCACGGCTGCGCCGGTGCGGCCGTCTCGTCGGCCAGCACCCGCAGCTCGATCCCGTAGGCGGCAAACATCAACGCGCGGCCGTCGCCCGGTATCGGCGCCAAAGGGCCCATCGGCTGGAAACGCAGCGTCGCGCCGCCCGGCGGGATCACCACCGGCGCCAGCGTCTGCCAGGTGTACTCGGGCACGAAGTGCAGCACCTGCACCGGCTGCTCGCCCACGCACACCTGCACGTCGCCGGCCACACGGCTGCGCCCGTGCAGCCGGGCGTCGATCCGCAGCGGCCACGCGTGCGGGTTTTCAACTACCAGCTCCGCGCCAGGGCTGGCCCAGCGCCACATGGTCCGCTTGCGCGCCAGGCTTTCGGTATCGTACCAGCCGGCGCCGAGCTTCGCGCGGATGGAGTGACGGCTCGCCACGCGCACGAGCGAGAAGTCGGAGTTGATTTCGCGATAGTCCGCGGCATCGGGCAGACGGATTTGCAGCAGCCGGCCGTTGAGATCCCACTCGCCGCGCAGCGCCGTCGGCAGGCGCCCTTCGTAGGTGTGCGTGGCGAAGTACTGGGGTTTGCGCAGCAAAAAGGCATCCGCCCAGAGCCGCTCCCAAAAGTCCGGCAGGAGCATGTTGATCGACGCAACGGCCTCGTCGCGCTCGACCGTTTGCAGCCCGGCCAGCTCCGCCGTCACGATCTGCGGCGCGGCTTTCACCTGCGCCCAAAAGCGATCCACCGACAGCCCCTGCCCGACGAACACCGCAAGTCCGAGCACCAGACTCACCCGCTGCCACTGCCGCGGCAGCGTCGCGCCCAACGCCAGAGCCGCCAGCACGCCGGGGAAAAACACGCACAGTAGCTTGTAGGCATCGTAGCTGGCATTGGTACCGAGCGTGAGCCCGCGCCATTGCAGATAAAAGTAACCGACCGCCATCGGCACGAGCAGGCTCGCCGCCAGCCAGGCCT
>LUYR01000578.1 GCA_001603335.1 Rhodospirillales bacterium Alpha_05
GGACTCGGTCGCTCCGGACCTCCCATAAATTCTGGTTTTTGCGCAAAGCGCGATAAAGCCTTCACGCGGCGTGAAGGTTGATGCGCTGACGCGCGAAAAACCAGTTACGGGGTTCTAGGGGCCCAAGGCCCCTAGCGGGCCCGGGCAGAGCCCGGCCTTACCTTCTCTTACGGCTGATTATACCCCCGCACCGACAGGTTAAGTTTCGCGCCGGGGTCGTGGGTGAACAGCAGGACGGTTTCGCGGGTCGAGCGGGGCGGGATGAAGTCGAGGACGGTTTCGCTGGTTTCGGGCTCGGGCGCGGCGATGGTGCCGCGCACCGCGACGTCGGCGGCGGTGGAATCCCCTGCGTTTCGGACTTCGACGCGCACGTGGTAGGTCGCATCGATGCGTTCGACGTGGCGCACCGCGAGGCCGAAGCTCGGCGGGATCTGGGGGCGGATGCCGAGCACCGCGAGGTAGACGAGCAGCCCGATCACCATGAGTGCCGAGACCACGCCGAAGCCCCATTCGAGCGCGCGTGCCTGGGGGGCGATTTGCGGTCGCTTCGCGGCGCGGGAGGCGGGTTTCTTTTTCGGCGGAGCGGCCACGGTCGACCTCAGATGATCAGGCGCGCGGCGGCCGCGCCGAGGGAGGAGGGAAAGCCGAGCACCACCGTGGCCATCAGGACATGGTCGAGCGAGCCGCCGTCGGTCCGCCCGAAGGTCCAGAGCACGTAGAGGCTGATCACCAAGGCGGTAAGGTATCCCGGCAGGGTGAAGCGGATGAACGCGCTCCACCACGGCTCGTCGGGGGAGAGCAGCGTGCCGCCCTTGAAGCCGACGGCGAAGACGAAGCCGTGCATCACCACCAGCGAGAGCAGCACCAGGGCGATGCCGTGCCATGCGGTCATCCGCGCCGAGAGCATCACCATTTCGTCGGTGGGGGCGATGTTGAAGCCGAGGAAGACCGCTCCCACCGCCATCAGGAAGATCTCGCCGAGGTAGGGGGCGCTGTTTGCGCGGCGATCCTCGATCGGCGACATGCCGAACTGGCCGCGCGCGAGGGTGGCGCCGATCGCGGCGGGGACCACCTGGATCGCGATTTGTCCGATGCTCGCCCGCCAGGATTGATCGGGCTTGAGCATCCCCACGGCCGCCAGCACCACCGCGCTCATTAGAACGCCGATGCCGATGGCGAACAGCGCGTCGAACGCGGAATCCCGCCAGCACGAGGTATCCTCGAAGCCGATGTAGTGGGAGAGCGCGGTGAGCATCGGCACCGACAGCGCGATGAACAGCCCGAGCCGCGCCGGGTCGGCGGCATAGCCGAGCCACCACATTTCCTGGGTCATCAGCATCGGCAACGAAAACACCAGCGCGCCGCCGACGGCGCGACCGCTATTGCGCAAGAAGCTGGTGGTATCCGGATGCATCGCATCTCCGCCGAAGAGTTCGCCGCTGAATAAAACCGCAGTGCCGTCATTTGGTTCCTGGGCGGGCCCCGCCGCCGTCCCCACATCAAGAGTCGACCTGCACCGGAGGGACCATGCGAACCCCCATCTGCCCGCCGATCGTCGCCGTGCTGCTCGCTTTGGGCGGCTGCGCCTCGGCGCCCGCGCCCGCCACCGAGACGGAAAAGACCGACGCCATGGCCGCCTACCAGCAGTGCCTGCACCGCAACGCCGCCGGTCT
>LUYR01000579.1 GCA_001603335.1 Rhodospirillales bacterium Alpha_05
GGGTGCCCGATCGCCGCGATCACCCGCTCGGCGACGCCCAGCGCAAGGTCGCGCACCGCCCCCGCCTCGCCCGGCAGCACCAGGACGAATTCGTCGCCGCCGAGACGGGCGACGAGGTCGTGGCCGCGCAACGCCTCGCGCAGCCGCGTGCCGACTTCCTGGAGCACCAGGTCGCCGACGGCGTGGCCGTGGGTGTCGTTGATCGGCTTGAACCGGTCGAGGTCGAGATAGAGGCAGGCGAACGCCTTGGCGGGGTCGTCGCGCGCCGCGAGCGCCAGCACCGAGCGTTGGAACTCGGCGCGGTTGGGCAGGCCGGTGAGGGCGTCGCGGTAGGCCTTGGTTTCCATGTGGGAGAGCGCGGTCTCGCCGTCGGTGAGGCTCGCCACCAGGGCGCGCAGCGACCGCGCGAGGACGTGCACCTCGCGCACCCGTGCGTCGTCGGGAATCACCGCATTGGCGTCGCCCGAGCGGATCCGGTCGGCGGTGGCGGCAATCCGCACCAGCGGTCCGGCGAGCCACCCGGCGGCCAACCATCCCGCCGCCGCGAACACCAGGGAAAAGCCGATCGCGAACAGGAGAATGGTGCGGCGCATGCGGAAGGCGTGGCCGAGCGCCTGGTCGGCGGGCTGGCGCACCAGGGTCACCCAGCCGAGCCCCGGGTAGTCGAGATATCCGCCGCCGAGCGCGTAGCCGGTGAGGTAGGCCTTGCCGTCGGGCCAGATTTCCTCGCGAAAGCCCGGCACCCGCGTCTCGCGCGCCGCGTCGATCGCGGGCAGGTCGAGCTTGGTGCCGAGGAGCGCGCGCGAGCCGAGCAGGACGGTGCCGTCGGTGGCGATGACGAAGCCTTCGACCTTGCGCCGGCTAAGCTGCGGACTGAGCACCGAAGCCTGGATCCGCCGCGCCCACTCCCACGAAAGATGCACGCCGAGGGTGCCGACGATCCGGCCGTCGTGGTCCTCCACCGGGCTTGCGACGTCGACGAACTTCATCGGTTCGCCGTTCGGATTGGGGAGCGACCGCGCCAGCATCACCGCGTCGTGAACGTCGCCGACGAATTCGCCCTTGATGCCGTTGATGAACACCGGCCTCTGCGTCAGGTCCGCGCCTTCGAGAAGGCGGTCGCTGGCGGCGATCACCTTGCCGTCGGCGCCGGTGAATCCGACCCAGGCGGTGATGTCGAAGCTGCGCTTGATGTTGTCGACGAGCTCGCGGAGATGCACGAGGTCGCCCGGCTCGCGCAGCACGTCGAGGGTGGCGAGGAGGCCGACGGTCTGCTTGCGGTTCCAGAGCTCGCGGTCGAGCTTGTCGGCGATCTGCAGCGCGGTGTCGCTCAGCGACGCGCCGGAATCGCCTTCGATCTCGCGCGACGCCTGGTTGCCCGCGAGCAGCGCCAGCAGCGCGGCAAACGCAAAAAACAGCAGGGCGAAGGTGGTGGCGAGGCGGTTGCGGAGGGTCGGCAAACGGGCGGGCACGGGCAGGCTTCCGAATATCATCAAGTTCGGAACTACATACCCAAAGATACCGGGCGGCGCGAGTCCTTAACCGCGCCGCCCCGCAGCTTCACTGGATGAACGGACGCCCGAGGCCCGCGGAGCACA
>LUYR01000580.1 GCA_001603335.1 Rhodospirillales bacterium Alpha_05
CGCGCGGTCCGCGTCGACGCGCCGCCGGAGCCCGTGAAGTTCACGCCGCGCATCGGCCTCAGTCTCCTGGACCGCGCACGGGCGTATCCAGTCCTCGCGAAGTCGCTGCCGAAGGCGGTCGAGGGCGTGACGCTCCGCGCGCAGAATCGGAGGCTCGAACTGCCCGACCTCGAAATCACGGTGCAGGAAATCTACCGCTTCTCGAAAGAGGACGCGGTCGTGTTCCTCCTGAAGTTGCGCAACACGACGGACGCGGTCCTAGACCTCGTGCCGAGCACGTTCGCGGCACGCGTCGCGCAGGAACGTTTCGACCAGGCCATCGCGAACGGTCCGCGCAGTCTTGCCCCGGGCGAGAGCGCGGACGCGGAGTTTGCCATCGTCGGTCTGCCGGACGGCACGCGCAACGATCTCAGCGCGGACAACGCGTTCACGATTTTCGTCAGCACCGCTCGGCGCGAAGCAAAGCTCGCCGCGGTGGCGAAAACCGAACCGGAGGTCACGCACCCATGAACCCGCGCGCACTCGGCAATTTCTTCAAGAGCAAGTTCGGCCTGTTCGTGGTGTTCGTCGTCGTGCTGTTCGGCGGGCTGTGGATATACGGGCAGAAACAAGCGGGCGAACGCGAGGCAGCGAAGCTCGCCGCGCAGAAGAATAAGAAGGTCGAACTCGGTCAGATGAAGGTGCCGCTTAATCAAGGATTGGAGAGCGGCACGCCCCAGCAGGTGAAGCCCGAAGGCGCGAAGCCAGCCGAGGGCGAACCAGTCGCGGGCGGCATCGTGCCGTTCCGCCCTGCGCCGCCAGTCGTCGTGCAGCAAGCACCGACGACTGCGACGGCAGGGAACGGAAAGACGGCACCGGCGAGAGCGGAACCGAAGCCGCGCAAAGTTCGCTACGCTTCGTTGCTCGCGAGCTACGAAGCGCCACCGGCGCGAACGGAGCGCGTCGAGCCTCCGGCGCCGGAGCGGTTCATCCCGTTCGGCACACTGCTGAAGTGCAAACTCGTGAACACGATCGACAGCGCGAACCTCGAAACGCCGGTCATCGCGCTGCTTCTCGACGACGTGTGGCAGAACGGAAAGAGAGTGATCCCGGCCAACACGCTCGTCCACGGCACGGCACGCTCGGGACGGATGCGCGACCGTGTCACAGCGTCCGGTGCCTGGCGCTTCGTTTGGCAGGACGGGCGCGAGCTTGTCTTCAACGGCGTCGCGCTCGACCGCGAATACGACCAGGACATCGAAGGCTACGGCATCACCGATGGTTCGGCAGGAATCCGCGGGCGTCTCCTGGCGACGGACGATCTGCAAGAACTCAAGATGCTCGCCTCGGCCGCGCTGAGCGGCTTCGCGCGTGGCACGCAGGACCGCACGCAGAACGCGCTGGGCACGACGATCACCGGCTCGGTTTCGAACGGCGTCCGCGAAGGCGTAGGCGACGTGTTCGATCTCTACGCGAAGCGCACCCTGAAAGACATCGAGGAGAATGGCTACTTCGTCCGCGTCGCGGCCGGAAAGGAGTTCTACGTCTACGTCCTCGAATCGGTCGATCCGCAGAAGGCCAGCGTG
>LUYR01000581.1 GCA_001603335.1 Rhodospirillales bacterium Alpha_05
GCTCGCGCAGCCGGGCCAGTTTGCGGTCGAGCGCGGCAAGGCGCTCGCGGTTGGCGATCTCGTGCGCCGACGGCTCGATCACCTGCTGCACCGCACCATGCCGGATGACCAGCCGGCGCGCCCCGGAAAGGGCGAGTAGCGGATCGTGTGTGGAGAGCAGCACGATCTTCCCCTGATCGACGAAGAACTCCAGCGCACGCGTGCGGTCCACGCCGGCATTCTCGATCTCGTCGATGAGCACGACCGGCTTCGGGCTGAGAAACGCCGCGTCGGCGATCATCAGCGCGCGCGACTGCCCGCCGCTGAGCTGCGTGAGCGGCGTCTCCGGGCCAAACGGCTCGCCGGCCATGCGGATCGCCGCCTCCAGCACGCGCTGCATGGCAGACTCCGGCGCCGCCAGCGCGCGACTCTCCGCGTGCATCTTCAGAAACTCCGCCACCGGCAGATCCATCACGAAGTTCATGTTCTGCGTGATCTGCGCAACGATCTTGCCTTCACCCGTGAAACGCGACTCCGCCGCCGGCGCCTGACCGTCGATGAGCACCGTGCGGCCCGTCGGCGTGTCGCCCTGCGCGAGGCACTCGATATCGCCCAGGAAGCGGCTCTTGCCCGCACCCGTCGGACCGACGAGGCAGACGACGTCGCCCGGTTTGAACACGAGATCGTACTTTTCGGGCGCGCCGCTCTTGTCGCGGCCGCGGCGGATTTCCAGCGATCGCAGCGTCGCGCCACCGCCCATCGCCGCGTGCGCGCCGAGAAAGGCCGCGAGGCCTTCCGCCAGTCGCTCGTAGTCCCAGCCGCTCTCGGTGCGAAAATCCCACGACTGGGCGTCCCACCAAGCGCGAAGCGTGCGGTGCGCCGCGCGCGACGGCAGTTTGTTGACGAGCAGAAATTCGTCGCAGCGCGGATCGGCAAACGCCGGATCGGCCGCCGGGGCTGTTGCGATGGCGTCAGACATGGTTGGCCTCCTCGATCTGGATTTTGCGCACGGTGCCGTGCTGGTGGTCCTCGCCGATTTCCGTCTCGCCGAGGCAGTACGAGCAGACCGCCGAGGGCACGGAGAAACGCAGTTTGCCGCCGGTCAGCGGCGCGTTGTCGGGAGCGGCGTCGAGCAGCCGGCTGACCTCCCAGGAACCTTGGCCGGTGATGCCGTTGACGAAGAGCAGGCGCGCCTTCGCGTTGACCTGCCGCACGCGGAAAGCGAACACCTCGCGCTCGGCCTGGCTGACGATGTCGCCCTTGGTCACGAGCACGACGTCGGCCGTCTTGAGCATCGGGCCGATCTTGCGGGGCGTGTTGACGCCGGCGAGGTGGTCGAGCACGCACACCGCGAGGTGCCCGCGGATGTGCGGCGCGCAGCGGTTGCACAGGCCCGCGCTCTCGCTGACGAGCAAGTCGAGCTGCTGCCGCCGGCCCCACGCCGCACAGTCCTCGATGTTGGTGATGAAATAATGGTCGGGGCAGAAGTTGCCCGAGAGGCCCGTGAGCGCCGGGATGCCCGCCGCGCGGAAACGCTCGGCATCCTGGCTGGCGAGGCAGTCGAACTTCACCACGCCGACCTTGCGGCCCTCGCGTTGCAGGTGCGCGAGGGTTTTGAGGATCACGGCGGTTTTGCCCGACGAGGGCGGACCGGCAAAGGTGACGAGTTTCATCGGCTGGCTGCGTAGCCGCGCGCAAACGCGGCGTTCAACGCCGTGGCCACGGCCATGAGATCGTGAGTGCGCACGTAGTCCCAGCCGACCCAGCGCAGTTTGCCGGGCAGCGGCGGAGCATCCGTGCGGGCCGGCGCGAAACCGGTCTTCGCCAGGTACGCCGCCCAATCCGCGCCGCAGAAATAGTCCAACGCCGGAGCGACCGCCGGGCCCGCGTCGGCCTTGCCGAAGAGATAGAGCGGGTTGAGGTAGGCGCCCTCGTCGGGCCAGACGATCTGCGTGGCGTCGTGGTGCGGGCAGCTCTTGGCGAAGAAATTCGGCAGGATGTAGAGCGCGGCGCCCTTCGGGTTGGCCGAGCCGGCCATCTTGGCCATCTCCGCCGGGTGGAAGAAGTCGCGCACGTTGGCACCGAGCGCCGCCAGCCCCGCCTCGCCGTGATCACGCCCCAGCCCGTGCAGAATCGACTCGTGGATGTCGCCCGGCTCGCCGCTGATGATGACGTCGTGCTTGAAACGCGGGTGCACCACGTCGGCCCAGGTGCGCGGCAACGGCCGGTCGCCAAGGCGCTTGAGATCGACGAGCACGATCTCCGGCACGGCGCCATAGACGTGAAACTGTCCCTTCGGATCGACCAACCCGGCCTCGTGAAACTCCGGGCGGATCGCGCCAGCCGCGAGTTTGCCAAAGACTCCGGTGTCGAACCACCGGCGGAGAAACTCGGGGCGGTTATAGTCGCCGAAGCCCGTCTCGGAGATCAGGCCCGGCAGCTCGGCGGCATCGGTGGCCTGCCAGAGTTCATCGTAGGGATTGGGCGAATGGCAGCCGGCCGGCATGAACCACGCCGGCACCGCCCCACCCGACTGGGCCACGGCGCGGAAGTGTTTGTGCAGGCGCCGCCGCATCTCGTTGCGCAGCGGACACGGCGCATGGGCCAGCAGGTCGAGCGCGCGGCGCTGGTTGTTCTCGTTTTCCGGGAAGACGGGCTCCTCGTCGAGGAGGGTGTCGGATGCGGTGGAGGTGTTCATAAAATGGATGGGTTTGCTGAAGCTGGAAACACGCCAGTTTGCTGCGGCGGGCGTCACCGTTTTTGCCAGACGATCCAGGTGCCGACCTCGTCGTCCTCGACGACGGCGGGCAGGCCTAGCTTGTGCACGATGGCCTCGAAGTGCTCGGGCGGGTTGGCCTCCATGCGCTTCCGGCGGCCCTCGCCCCATTTCGGATCGTCCTTTCGCGCCGCGTTGATCTCGGCCAGCAAGGTGGCGTTGCCCATGCCGCCGCCGATAAACGCCCAGCCGCCCGGCCGCAGCACGCGTTGCACCTCGGCCAGCCCCTTCGCCTGATCGGCCCAGAAGAAAATCGAACCGCGGCTCATCACCAGACCGACCGAGTTGTCCTCGTACGGCAGCGCCTCGGCGGCGCCGAGCCGCGCAGTCACGCGCGATTGCAGGCCAGCGGCACCCACATTTTCCTTTGCGACCTCGATGCAGCCGGGCAACGGATCGCAAATCTCCACGTGCGCCAACGTGCGCCGCGCGTACTCGATGCCGAGCATGCCCGGCCCGCCGCCGAGATCGACGCACAGCCCGGTGGTCACGCCGGTGCGCGCGAGGATCTGCTCGGCAATCACCGGGTAGATCTTTTTGAAAAAACCCTGCATGACCCGCGCGTTATAGTCGCGGGCATCCATGGCGTAGGAAACTTGGGGAGGCGTGGCGGTCGGCATGGCACGATGGAAAATTCGAGTCTCAGTCGGCGTGGGACACCGTGCGACGGTCCGG
>LUYR01000582.1 GCA_001603335.1 Rhodospirillales bacterium Alpha_05
GCATCGCCGCGCTCTGCGGCAGCAGGTCGCCGCTCCTGGTCTCGATCGTCGCGGGCAAGCCGATCGCGGCCTTCGAGGCGGCGTTCGGCAAGACCATGCCGGTGCTGCGGGTGATGCCCAACACCCCGGCGGCGGTCGGGCGGGGGATCTCCGGGCTTTATTCCAACGCAGGCGTGAGCGTGGCGCAGAAGCGCCTCGGCGAAACCCTGATGCGGGCGGTCGGGCAGGTGGTCTGGCTCGACTCCGAGGAACAGATGCACGCCGTCACCGCGCTCTCGGGCTCGGGCCCGGCCTATGTCTTCCACCTCGTCGAGGCGATGGCGAAGGGCGGCGTCGCCCTCGGCCTGTCGCCCGAGGTGGCGATGACCCTGGCGCGCGCCACCGTGGTCGGCGCCGGCGAACTGATGCACCAGAGCCCGGACGACGCAGCGACGCTCCGCGTCAACGTCACCAGCCCGGGCGGCACCACGGCCGCGGCGCTCGAAGTGCTGATGCATCCGGGCGACGGCTTCCCCGAGTTGCTGCCGCGCGCGCTGGCCGAGGCTGCGCGCCGTTCGCGCGAACTCGCCGGCTGACGATTGCGTTCCCGCCTCCGGAGCCAACATATCAGGGGTAGGCAAGACTTTGAGGTATGGCCATGACGATTTCCTACGATGACTTCGCCAAGGTCGACGTGCGCGTCGGCCGGGTGATGCGTGCCGAGCTCAATCCCGAGGCGCGCAAGCCCGCCTACGTGCTGTCCGTCGACTTCGGCCCGGAGGTTGGCGAGTTGACGTCGTCGGCGCAGTTGGTCGATCATTACACGCCGGAATCCCTGGTCGGGCGGCTGGTGCTCGGAGTGGTCAACTTCCCGCCCAAGCGCATCGCCGGGGTGAAGAGCGAATGCTTGGTGCTCGGCGTGCCCGACGCCGAGGGTGCGGTGGTTTTGCTTTCGCCGGAGCGTCACGCTCCGGTCGGTGGGAAGATGTTCTGATGTCCGAGACGCGCGCCACCAAAGGGTCCTCGCTCGGCAAGCTGGTCCTCGAACTCGGGCCGCTTGGCGTGTTCTTCTTCGCCAACGCCGAGGGGGCGAAGCTGCAGGAGTGGTTTCCCGCGCTGAAGGCGCTGGGTGCGCCGATCTTCGTCGCCACCGCGCTGTTCATGGTGGCGATCTCGGTCGCGCTGGCGGTGTCGTTCGCGCGCGACCGCAAGCTGCCGATCATGCCGCTGATCTCGGGCGCGGTGGTGCTGGTGTTCGGCGGCCTGACGCTGTGGCTCAAGGACGAAACCTTCATCAAGATGAAGCCAACGTTGGTCAACGGCCTGTTCGCCGCGATCCTGCTCGGCGGCCTCGCCTTCGGCAAGCCGCTGCTCGGCCATGTCTTCGGCGCGGCGTTCTCGCTCACCGAGGCGGGCTGGGCGATCCTGACGCGGCGCTGGGGGCTGTTCTTCCTCTGTCTCGCGATCCTGAACGAGGTGGTCTGGCGCAGCGTGTCCACCGACACCTGGGTCGACTTCAAGGTCTTCGGGATCATGCCGCTGACCTTCGCCTTCGCCATCGCGCAGGCGCCGCTGCTCGCCAAATACGCTCCGGCCCCCGAAGAATCCTGACCCCGATGCCAAGGAGATCGCCATGCCGTCTCGCGCCAAACCCACGATCCTGATCGTCGGCGGCGGCGCGAGCGGGGCGTTGATGGCGCGTCAGGCGTGGGAACGCTTCGGCCGCAATCTCCGCGTCGTGGTGATCGAGAAAACCGGCGCGCTCGGACGCGGCATCGCCTATGCCTCGCCGGAAGATGGCCACGTGCTCAACGTCCGCGCCGAGGTGATGGGCGGCCTGCCGGAAAAACCCGGCGACTTCTGGGCCTGGATCGAGGCGACCGGCCGCACCGCGCTGCCCACGGTCAGCGGACCGGGCGGCTTCGTGCCGCGCCACATCTTCGGCGACTATCTCGAAACCCTGAGCGTGCCGCTGCGCGAGCAGGGCGTGCTCGAGCTCGTGCGCGGCGTCTGCGTCGGCGTCGTGGCGGGCGCGGGCGGGGTTTCGGTCCGCCTCGACGACGGCCGCGCATTCGACGGCGACGCCCTGGTGCTCGCCAC
>LUYR01000583.1 GCA_001603335.1 Rhodospirillales bacterium Alpha_05
ACAAGGACGCCACCTATACCACGCTGCTCACCGGCTCCTGGGCGCCCAGCCAGTACAGCGATCACTCGTACGGCGGCTCCATCGAGGCCGGCACGGAGTTGATCCCGCAAAACGCCCTCAAGGCCGCGCTTCACTACAAACTCGACCACCACGACGAGCAGATCATCGACCAGCCGCACTTCATCTTCGAGGACCGCACCATTTCCGCGGGACTCGAAGACACCTGGCACCTCGGCGAGTCCTGGGATTTCCAGGTCGGCGCCGCCTACGACTGGCGCAAGACGCTGCGCACCGATCAGGTCAACCCGGACAACACGCCCGTCGCGCTCACGACCTTCGACAGCGTCAACCCCGAGGCGGGCCTGTTCTACAAGCTCGGTAAACTCGGCACGCTGCACGGCACCGTTGCCCGCAAGAGCCGGTTCCCCACGATCAAGGATCGCTACTCGTACAAGTTCAACACGGCCTTCCCCAACGCGGACCTGAAGCCGGAAAACGTGATGCACTACGAGCTCGGCTACGACGGCGAGCTGCTGCCGGGGCTCACGTTGCACCCGAGCGTTTATTACAGCCGCATCCACGACGCCATCCAGAGCGTGAGCCGCGTCAACGGCACCACGCGCTCGCAAAATCAAAACGTCGGCACGGTCGACAACTGCGGCTTCGATCTCGGGCTCGACTACGCCGCCGCCAAGTGGGCGCGGATCGGCGGCAGCTACACCTACCTGCATCAGAAGAATGTGACCAACTCCGCCATCAAGGCGACCGACACGCCCGTGCACAGCGGCATGCTCTACGGCGAGTTTCGCCCGATGGAGTGGCTGAGCGTGGTGCCCAGTCTGACGTTCTCCTCGTGGCGCTATGCGGAGACCACCGGGGCCAAGCTCGGCGGCTTCGCCACCACCGGGATCAAAGCCATCGTGCGCCTGCCGCACGACATCGAGTTGAGCGCCGGCGTGGGCAACCTGTTCGACAAAAACTACGCGCTCCAACTCGGCTACCCCGAGGAAGGCCGCAACTACTACGTGAACCTGCGCTACTCGTTCTGAACATGTCCGACCATGCCGGTTTCTGGACCCTCTACGACCGACTGCTCGCCGGCCTGCCGAAGCGCCAGCCTGTGACGGCGTTTGCCGGCGGCCTCAACTGGTTCGGTGTGGAGTCCGGCGGTTCGCTCGGGCTGGCCATGGCACCGCGTGAGACGCTGTGCGCGCCCAGCCAGGCCGGCTGCGTCGCCGGTCAGGAACTGCGGGCCGTCGCGGCGCTGGCGAAGTCCTGGAACTTCGCCGACGCCGCGCTCGGCATCGCCGCCTTGAATTCGTACTACAACGCCCCCGAACGCGTGCTCGGCTGGGCCCGCGCGGGCTACCATGTCCACCAAACCGGCGCCAACGCCTTTGCCACGATGCTCCCGCGCGTCGCCGGCCGGCGCGTGGCGGTGATCGGCCATTTCCACGGGTTGGAGGAGATCGCACGCGTCAGCCAGCTCACGATCCTCGAGCGCCGGCCGCAGCCCGGCGATGCGCCCGATCCGGCCTGCGAGGTGGTGCTGCCCGAGGCCGAGTTCGTCTTCATCACCGGCGTCACGCTGATCAACAAGACGATCGTGCGCCTGCTCCAGCTCTGCCCGCAGGCGTTTGTGGTGCTCGTCGGTCCGACGGTGCCGCTGACGC
>LUYR01000584.1 GCA_001603335.1 Rhodospirillales bacterium Alpha_05
TGCCGTGCCGTGCGCGATGGCCTTGCTGGCCGGCGGCTGCCACCACCAGCACCAGCGCGGCAGCTGCACGCCGCGCTCGACGCGCCACGCGACCTTCGCACCGCCGATCGCGGCGCCGGTGTACGCGGTGGCCTTGCCGGTCACGACGACCGGCGCCTCGAGCTTCGACGCCTCCTTGGGCGTCTCGAGCGTCACCTGGAACTTCGGACGCTTGTACTCCTCGACCTGGAAATACGTGCTGCTCGGCCGGCCGAGCACTTGGATCGACATCGTGCCGGTCACGCGGTCGCGCGGCGCGGTGAACACGCCGTCGAACGAGCCGTAGTCGTTGGTCGTGTGCTCGGCGCGGGCGATCTCCTGGCCGTTGGGATCGTTGAAGACGACCGTGAGCTTCAGGTCGGCGATGGCGGAGTACTTGACGGCGTCCTGGTCGTGGCGGATCGAAACGCCCTTGTAGTAGATCGACTGGCCGGGCCGGTAGATCGCACGGTCGGTGAAGAAGACGGTCTGCGAGTCGGGATGCCGGTCGATCTCGCCGGTGCGCGTGGTGAACGCCCGCAGGCTCGGCACGGCGTGACCGTCCTTCTCGGCGAGGATCACGACATTGCGGTCCTTGGCGGTGATCTCGAAGCGGCCGTCGGCATCGGTGCTGACCGCGGCGGCGGGCTTGAGACGTCCGTTGTTGTCCTGCCGCCACACGCGCACGCTGGCGCCGGCGACAGGTTCGCCACTGCCAGCACGCAGCACGAAACCGCTCTGCGTGTCAGTGCCGTAGCGGGTGCTCAACACCAGCGCCAAGTCGCTCACCCAGATGCTGGCCATCGAAACCTGGTTAGCCTGCTCGCCGAAGTCCGGCGTGGCGCTCGCGAAGACGACATAGAAGCCCGGCTTGAGCGTGGCGGGAGCCTTCAGCTTCTCCGTGCGCTCCTTGAAATCGGGCGTCGCCGACAACGCGGCGTCCCACGTCAGCGCGGGTTTGGCGGCGAGCAGCTCCTTCACCCGTTCGGACTCGAAGTTGCCGAAGCCCCAGCGCGCGCGCTGCACGTAGTCGTCGAAATCGACCGGCACGGCACGGAAATAGACGTGCCCGAGGTTGCGGTACGTCACGTCGAGCGAGGGCCACGGGGCGTTCCAGATCTGCTCGGTGGCGAGGCCGATGGACGGCGCCTCGATCTGCTTGATGAGGTTGAAACACAGGTCGCCGCCGTAGGTGTTCGGAAAGGCCTTCAGTCCACGAGTCGCAAGCGCGTGCGCGGCGGTCGGCTCGCCGGCGGAGTGGCGGCGGATCGCGAGCTGGTAGATCGCGCGGGCGAAGATCTCGTGCTTCGGGTTCGCCTCGATGAACCGCGTGAGCGCCGCCTCGTGGCGCTCGGTCTTCTCCTCGCCGACAGCGACGTTGTAGCCGTAGTCGAGCCGCGCGAGGTCGGCGTCGAGGAAAGCGGAGCGGTCGGCATCCTTGCGGTGGAAACGCAGCAGCGCCTGGTGCAGCACGAGAGCCTTCAGTTTCGGCGAAGTGGTGTCGGAGGTTTCCGGCTTCCACGCGAGAAACGACTCGGTGTCGCCGAAGATCGGACTCGCGGTGTCGATCTCGAAGGCGTCCTCGGGCGACACGCGGCCGAGTTCGCCGGCCTGGTAGAACGACAGCGCCTCGCGCGCGAGGAAGTCGAAGAGCGTGGGCCGGTAGGCGTCGGGCACGTTGCCCTGCTCGATCAGGAAGTTCCACGCCGCGATGGGCGTCTGCTGGAGCACGGTCGGCTCGGCGAGCGCGGCGTCGAAGTGTTTGCCGATCTCGGCGAGGATGCGGGCGAGATCCCAGGTCTGGATGTCGGCGCCCGGCGCGGCGGCGGTCTGCGTGCGCTGGTGGAAACGCCAGCGGTTGTGCTGGAAGTACTGCCAATACCAGTGGCCCAGCAGCGCCTCCATCACCGGCTTCATCGCGGCGGGAGCCTTGGTCAGCTCGGCTTCGAGGCGTGTGATTTTCTCCTCGGGCTT
>LUYR01000585.1 GCA_001603335.1 Rhodospirillales bacterium Alpha_05
AGGTCGCGGCGATTGGCATCACGAACCAGCGCGAGACGACAGTGGTGTGGGACAAGAGGACGGGGCTGCCGGTGGGCAACGCGATCGTGTGGCAGTGCCGGCGCACGGCGGCCATGACGGATGAGTTGAAGGCGCGGGGGCTGGGGGACCACATCCGCAGGACGACGGGGCTTATCGCGGACGCGTATTTTTCGGCGACGAAACTTGCGTGGATATTGGATAACACGCCGGCCGCGCGGCGGCGCGCCGAGGACGGGGAACTGCTCTTCGGGACGGTCGACAGTTGGCTGCTGTGGAAGATGACCGGCGGTAAGGTGCATGGGACAGACCCGTCGAACGCCGCGCGGACGATGCTGTTCAATATCCATACGGGGGATTGGGACGATCGGCTGCTTGGCGAGCTGGGCATCCCGCGGGCGATGCTGCCGAAGGTGCTGCCGTCGTCGGGCATCTTTGGCGAGACGGCGGCGGCGTCAATGGGACTCGCGGTGCCGGTGGCCGGCATCGCGGGCGATCAGCAGGCTGCGCTGTTCGGGCAGTGCTGCTTCGACGCGGGCGAGGCCAAAGCGACTTACGGGACGGGCGCGTTCATTCTGCTGAACACAGGACGCCGGGCGCTTGATTCCCATCAGCGGCTATTGACGACGATCGCGTGGAAGTGCGGCGCGAAGGCGGCAACGGAGTATGCCCTCGAGGGGAGCGTCTATAACGCGGGGAGCGCGGTGCAGTGGCTGCGCGATGAGATGCGCCTGATCGTGACTGCGGCCGAAACGGAGGAGGTCGCGAAGAGCGTCGCGGATTCGGCGGGGGTGTATATGGTGCCGGCGTTCACGGGTCTGGGCGCGCCGTATTGGGATATGTATGCGCGGGGTACGATCGTCGGACTGACGCGGGGCGCGGGGCGGGCGCATCTGGTGCGCGCCGTGCTCGAGTCGATCGCGTATCAGACGCGGGATGTGCTTGACGCCATGCGCGCCGACGGCGCGGCAGACCTGAAGCAACTGAATGTGGACGGCGGTGCGGCGGCGAATAACTTCCTGCTGCAGTTCCAGGCGGACATCCTCGGCGTGCCCGTGGCGCGTCCCAAAGTGACGGAAACGACAGCCCTCGGCGCGGCGATGCTCGCGGGGCTGGCGGTCGGATTCTGGAAGGACAGGAGCGAGCTGAAGCGCACGAAGGAGTTGGACCGCGTGTTCGAGCCGTCGATGGATGACAAGACGCGGGCGCGCCTGTGGACAGGCTGGAAGAAGGCCGTGCGGCGTTCGTGCAATTGGGCGGACGAATAGTCGGCGCGGCGAAATGTGTTGGACATTGTATGAATGAGATTTTGAGCCGAATGACAGATACGATCGTTGCTCCGGCGACGCCGGTGGAGCGCCCCGCTGCGCTGGCTGTGCTGCGGCTGAGCGGCGCGGGGACGGACGATGTTTTATCGAAGGTGTTCAAGGGTCCGGCGGCGGGGCTGCCCGCGGCGCGAATGCTGGTCGTGGGCGCGGTGACTGACCCCGAAACGGGCGAGGCGATCGACCACGGCATGGCGGTGCGGTTCCCTGCGCCGCGGTCCTATACGGGCGAGGATTGCGCCGAGTTGCATCTGCACGGCGGGCCGGCGGTGGTGCGCGCCGCGCTG
>LUYR01000586.1 GCA_001603335.1 Rhodospirillales bacterium Alpha_05
GCGCGGAATCAACGCGAGCTTGCGGCCCGCGCCGTCGCGCACCTCGGTGTAGTCGGCCTTCCGATTCACCGAAAACTCGCCGACGTTCATGAACGACTGTTTGGGCTTATCGCTTTCGTCCTTGCAGCCGACGAGCACGCCGATCATCAGCGCCGCCGCCACGCAGGCGAGCCGCGGCCCGAGCGTCGAGGGTTTCATGCCTTTCTCCATCCACGGTCGTAGAGGTATAAAAACAGGCCGAGCGCGAACACCGCCATGCCGAGGCGGTACACTGCGGCCGAAGGGTCGTGGCGGAAGGTCATGCGGATGTAGGTCATCCCCATCCCCCCCGAAGCGCGGCGCGGCGAAAAGTCGTTGAGATAGATGCCGACTCCGCCGACATCGAGCGGCGCGTTGAAGTTGAGAACGTCGAGCCGTTCGCGGCCGTTCTCGACGATCGCCACCCGCGCATTGGGCGCCACGACGAAGCCTTGGAACCCCGGCACCCGATCGCTTTCCAACACCTCCGGCGCAAAGCCGACGAACGTGAGACGCCCGACGCCGCGCGGCAGGTCGATGGTCTCGCCGGGGCGCATCGCCCGTCCCGGCTCGCTGGTGGCGAGCACGTAGCTCGCGAGGTAGCCGCCGAGGATGACGAGCACCGCGTAGTGCATCACGTGGGGCGCGAGACGGAACGCCAGTTCCATGCCCCGGGCTCCGTGGGCCACAACCTTGAGGACACGCCCGGTGGTGCAGGCGAAGGTGTTGAGCCCAAGCAGCCCGAGCAACCCAAGCAGGGCGAAAAACCAAAGCGCGTGGAAAGGGTTGGCCGCGCCGAACGTCGCGAGCCATTCGAGCAGACCGACATCGCTCATCGGCGTGAAGAGTTCCAGATTCTCGCGCAGCGAAAGGTAGCCCAGGCCGAGATTGGCGGTGAGCGCGAAACACACCGCAACGGTCAGGCGCACGTCCCCGGCGCAGCGCCAGGCGCGGCAAAGGAAGCCGGTCATCGGAGAAACTCCAGCGGATCGCGGAACGGCCCCAGATCCGGCCCGCCGTTGAGCAGCAGGATCAGCGGAATGCCGAGGGCGGCGGCGGCGAAGCGGCAGCGCGGGCTCCACGTCCCGGTGAGATGAAGATGCACGAGGCCGACGTAATAGAACCACGTGGCGAGCGCGGTGACCGTGGAGGCATCCTCCCACACCATCGGCACGCCCCAGCCGGAGTACGACCACACCTCGCCCGAGAACAGCGATAGGGTCCAAAGGCCGAACCCCCACACCAGCCAACGGAACATCTTCGGCATCGCCGCCTCCGCGCCCCGCAGTCCGGCGATTCCCCAGCATCCCGCCACGAACAGCGCGGCGCGGCCGAGCATGCCGAACACCAGCAGCAGATGCGCGAACGGCGAGGTGGTCTTGATGATCGGCAGGTAGAAATCCTTGGGACACGCGATCGTCAGCGCCACCGCCGCGAAGCCGCAACCGATCGCGGCCCGGGAGAGCGTCGCCGCAGCCGCAGGCG
>LUYR01000587.1 GCA_001603335.1 Rhodospirillales bacterium Alpha_05
CAGCGGCCGTGGCGCGGCAAGGGCGAGCCCGAGCGCGACCGGCTCCAGACTCCGCCGCCCGCCTCGCCGAAGGAGGCGCGCTCCAACGAGCAGCAACTCGCGGCGGCGCTGGCGGTGCGGCCGGTCTACGCGCTCCGGCACCTGGAGGCGCTGACCCGGGTGCGAATCGCCGAGGCGGAGGTGCGCGCGTTCCTCGACGCGATGATCGGGATTCTTTCCGACGTCACCGAGGACGCCGACGACCCGACCCTGGCGACCCTGCTGGCGGCACGGATGCCCGAGCCGCTCTGGCTCGCGGCCAGCGATCGCGCCGAACGCCTGCGCCTCGACCGAATGGAGGGCTCCGACCTCGACGGACGAATCGCCGACCTTCTCGCGACGCTCAAGGATCGGGCGCTGGCGGAGGAGATCGGGGCGGTCCAGGCGGCGATGGAACGGGAGTTTTCCGAGGCTTTGTGGCATCGCCTGCGGGCTCTGCGCCAGGAGAGGGAGCGTCTGCGCGGTCTGGATGGCGAGAGATAATCCATTCGTCTAGCCTGAATCGCGGCCTTACCGGTTGACAACCGGGCGTCGGCTCCGTAAATCACCCGTTTCAACGGGGCTGCTCCTTGAGCGTCCCGCACAGTCTTTCGCGGGCATCGCATGCCTTGACGGCACTCGTGTTCATAACCAGTTCGTTGGCCGGGACAGAGCTTTTAGAGGATCGGAAGCGGGCGACCAGGGCAGGTCGGGGGACTTAGCCCTCCGGGTTCGGCGTATCCGCCGGAGGGACCGCCCGTCGCACTTTCCGATCCGATGTACCGCCAACAGCTTGAGGGAGCGGAGTTTTCATGGTGACAAAAGCGGCTGCATCCACGGTCGGTACCGAGACTCAGGACGAGTCCGCCGACGGCCCGGTCCTCGACACTTGGGGAGCCGCAGCCAAGAAGCTGGTCGCCAAGGGTCGCGAGCGCGGCTACATCACCTACGACGAATTCAATGCGGCGCTGCCGCAGGATGAAGTGTCTTCCGAGCAGATCGAAGACACCATGGCCATGCTGTCCGAAATGGGCATCAACGTCGTCGATCCGGAAGAGGCGGAAGACTCCCCCGAGGCCGAGGCCGACGACTCCGGCGACGCCAAGGAAACCGCCGCCGGCAACGTCGACGAGGACGAGGTCGGCCGCACCGACGATCCGGTGCGGATGTACCTGCGCGAAATGGGCTCGGTGGAGCTGCTTTCCCGCGAGGGCGAAATCGCCATCGCCAAGCGCATCGAGGCCGGCAACGAGATGATGATCGGCGGGCTTTGCGAAAGCCCGCTGACGATCAAGCACGTCCTGCAGTGGCACGACGCCCTGCAGAACGGCAAGATGCTGCTGCGCGACATCATCGACCTCGACGCCACCTACGGCAACGAGCCCTCCACCGACGAAATCAATTCGGTCGAGTCCGAAGTCGCCGCGGTGGTCGAGATGCCCGAGCCCGCCCCGGTCGCGGAAGCGCCGAAGGCCGAGGCGGTGGTTGCGCCGAAGATCGAGGCGGTCGCGCCGCCCAAGCCCGCGCCCGCGCCGAAGGCCGCGAAGTCGGATGACG
>LUYR01000588.1 GCA_001603335.1 Rhodospirillales bacterium Alpha_05
CTCCAGAACGCTCGGGTCATTGACCGCGTTGATCTTCATCTCGACGGTCGCCGTATCCGAGCCGCCGCGGCCGTCATCGACCGTGTATTCGAAGGTGAAGGTCCCGTTGTAGTTCGCGTTCGGCGTGAAGCTCAGCGTGCCGTCCGCGTTCATCTCGATCACGCCTTGTGTCAGCACCACCGGGTTGTTCGCGTCGATCGCCGTCCCGTTCACTTCCGTGATCGTCAGCGGGTCGCCGTCGTCGTCCGAGTCGTTCGACCTCGGGTCAAACGTCACCGGCGTGTCTTCGTCGCCTTCCACCAGGTTGTCTCGCGCCACCGGCGGGTCGTTCACGTCGTCCACCACCAGGTGCACGTTGGCCACGTCGCTCGCCGTCCCGTCCGTCACCGTGTAGGTGAAGTCCACCGGACCGTTGAAGTTCGGCTCCGGATCGAAGGTCACCGTCCCGTCGCCATTCACCGTCACCGTGCCGATCGTGCTGCCCGTCGCCGACGACAGCGTCACCGCCTGACCGACCGTCACCGACTGACCGTTGATCTGCGTGATCGTCAGCGCGTCGCCATCAACGTCGCTGTCGTTCGCCAGCACCGGCAGAATCACCGGCGTGTCTTCCGGAATCTGCTTGCTGTCATCAACCGCCACCGGGCCGTCATTGACCCCGGTCACCGTGATCGTCAGCGTCGTCGTCGAGGTCAGCCCCGCCGCGTCGCTCACCGTGTACGAGAACACGTCCTGCCGGCTTTCGCCGTCGTCCAGCCCTTGTGCCGCGTCGTTCGGCTGGTAGCGGTACGAGCCGTCCGCGTTCAGCGTCAGCGTGCCCCATTGGCCCGCCACGCCTTCACCGACCTTGCCCAGCGCGCCGCCAAACGCGACGCCCGAGACCTGCAGGCTGTCGCCATCCACATCCGTGTCCGCGCCGGCGCCCAGGATCACCCCGCTTGCCGCCGGCACGTTCAGCACCGTGTCTTCGTCCGTCGTCCCGACGTCCGGCGCCGCCACCGGCGCGTCATTGACGCCGCCGACGTCGATCGTCACCGTCGCCGTGTCCGTCGCCTGGCCGTCGCTCACCGTGTAGGTGAAGATCGCTTCGCCGTTGTACCCCGGGGCCGGGTCGAAGGTCACCGTCCCGTCACCATTCACCGTCACCGTCCCGTTGCTCACCGCCAGCGGCACGCCAACCGTGATCGCCGTGCCGTTGATCTCGGTGATCGTCAGCTTGTCGCCGTCGATGTCGCTGTCGTTGCCCAGGACGTTGATCGTCTTCGGTTCGTCTTCCACCACCGTCACCCGGTCGTCGTTCGCTACCGGGGCGTCATTGACCGGCGTCACGTCAACATGGACGTTCGCCTGTACCGGCGTCCGGCCGTCGGTCACCGTGTAGGTGAAGTCCGCCGGACCGTGGTAGTTCGCGGCCGGGGCAAATTCCAGCTTGCCGTCCGCGGTCAGCCGCACTTCGCCATTCGCTACCGCGACCGGGCTGCCGACGGCAATCGCCGTCCCGTTCACTTGCGTGATCGTCAGCGGGTCGCCATCGACGTCGCGGTCGTTGGCCAGCACGTCGATCGTCACCGCGCGGTCTTCGTCCGTCCGCGCCGTGTCGTCGCTCGCCGCCGGCGTGTCGTCGAGCGGCGTCACCGTGATGTCCAAGGTGCTCGTGCTGCCCGTGTTCGTCGTGTACGTCACTTGCGGCACCGAACCGTTCCAGTTCGCCACCGGCGTAAAGGTGTATTCGCCGTCGCTGCCAATCGTCAGCTTGCCGATGTTCGCCAGCGTCACCGTCTCGCCCGCATTCACCGTCGCGCCATTCACCGTGAAGCTCGCCACCGTCAGCGTGTCGTCAACGTCGCTGTCGTTCGCCAGCACGTTGCCGCT
>LUYR01000589.1 GCA_001603335.1 Rhodospirillales bacterium Alpha_05
GTTGAGCGCGGCGCGGCTGGCCAATCTCGCGGGCGGCATCGTCGTCGGCAAGGTCGGCACCGCCACCGCCTCGCTCGCCGAGCTTCGCGCCGCGGTCGGTGCGCTGGCGGAAGGACGCGACAACGCCAAGGTGATGGACCGCGCGCTGCTGCTGCCGACCGTTGCCGCGTGGCGGGAAAAGGGCCTCAAGATCGGCTTCACCAACGGATGTTTCGATCTCCTCCACCCCGGCCATGTGTCTCTGCTGCGGCAGGCGCGGGCGACCTGCGACAAGCTCGTCGTCGGCCTCAACAGCGACGCCTCGGTGCAACGCCTGAAGGGGCCGACCCGCCCGGTGCAGGACGAGTTCGCGCGCGGCCGGGTTCTCTCTGCACTCGAGGACGTCGATGCGGTGGTGGTGTTCGACGAAGACACGCCACTCGAACTCATCCGCACCTTGATGCCCGAGGTGCTGGTCAAGGGCGCCGACTACACCGTCGAGACCGTGGTTGGTGGCGATGTGGTGATCGCGGCAGGGGGCAAGGTGGTGCTGGCCGCTCTCGAGGACGGCTTCTCGACCACGCGCACGGTGAACAAGCTCACTTCGCGGCCTTAGGGGTGAATCCATTTCAGGCAGGATTAAAGGCGTGGCGAGTAGCGCGCAGTGGTTGGCTGGAGTCGCGCATTAACCGTGGCGGTTGTTGGCGTTCCGGAACCAAAAGTATTGCGTTGGTCTGAAATTACTTTGTAAAGTGTTTCTGCATCATTCCTCGGGATCTCTTGGACTTTGACCCCGCCATTTCTTGAGCGGTGGTTCGCCGGAGCCCGTGTGATGCAAAACTCGAGGCCTTGGGACTCCCGGGAAGCAGTTCGGTCTCAAGTGGGGGCTAGTTTATTCCGGTCGGTGGAATGACGCTTGATCGGGCGAATGGGGAGACACGCGATGCTCGGAAAACTGCGGATCACGACTCGACTGCTGTCGATCGTGGCGCTGGCGCTGATCGGCATGATGCTGGTGGGCGCGATCGGATTGAACAACCTGCGCAACAATCTGCTCCAGGATCGTTACGCCAAGACGCAGAACCTCGTCGAGGCGGCGAAGAGCATCGTGGTGCACAACTACGACCTGTTCAAGAAAGGCGAGCTTTCCGAAGCCGACGCCAAGGCGCGCGCCCTCGCGGACGTCGCCACGCTCCGTTACGAGGGCGACAACTACTTCTGGATCAACGATTTCGACGGCGTCCTCCTGATGCACCCGTTCCGGCCCAAGCAGGTCGGCACCAGCATGCTCGACGCCAAGAAGGCCGACGGCACCCTGTTCACCGACATCAACGGCACGCCGCTCTACAAGGCGTTCGCCGATGCGGGCAAGGCGGGCGGCGGCTTCGTCCACTACACCGGCCGCGCCCCCGGCAGCACCAAGGAAAACTCGCCGAAGGTCACCTATGTCGGCTCGTTCGAGCCGTGGCGGATGGCGATCGCCACCGGCATCTACGTCAACGACGTCGATGACGTGTTCGAGGCAAACCTCAAGACCATGGCGATCTGGATCGGCGCGGTGCTGCTCCTCGTCGGCCTCACCGCCTATCGCATCAGCCGCAGCATCACCGGGCCGCTCAACCGCATCACCGGCGAAATGGGCCGACTCGCCGCGGGCGACACCAACATCGCGGTCGAGGCGACCGCCGCGAAGAACGAACTCGGCGCGCTCACCAACGCTCTCGTCACCTTCCGCGACAACGCCGTCGAGATGCAGGTGTTGCGCGAAGAGCAGCTGAAGGCCGAGGAAGTCGTGCGCGAGCAGAAGCGCGCCGCGCTCAAGGAAATGGCCGACCGGATCGAGGACGAAGCGCATCGCGCCGTCGGCACGGTTTCGGATCGCGCCGACGAAATGGCGCGCGCCGCCGTCGACATGAATGCCTCCGCCGCGCGGATGACCGAGGAAGCCACCAACGCCGCCGCCGCCGCCGAGGAAGCGCTCGCCAACGCGCAGACCGTCGCCGCCGCCGCCGAGGAGCTTTCCAACTCGATCGACGAAATCGGCCGTCAGGTGACCAAGTCGTCGGAAGTCGCCCACGAGGCGATCGAGATGGCCGGCCGCACCCGCGACGTGGTGCAGGGCCTCGCCACCAGCGCCGAGCAGATCGGCACCGTGGTCGAGCTGATCAACGGCATCGCCGCGCAGACCAACCTCCTCGCGCTCAACGCGACGATCGAGGCGGCGCGTGCGGGCGATGCGGGCAAGGGCTTCGCCGTGGTCGCAAACGAGGTCAAGAACCTCGCCACCCAGACGGCGCGCTCGACCGAGGAAATCGCCAACCAGGTCAACGCGATCCAAGGTGTGACCAAGGAAGCCGGCGACGCGATCGAAAAGGTCGCGGCGACGATCAACAGCATGGGCGCGATCGCCGCCTCGATCGCCTCGGCGATCGAGGAGCAGACCGCCGCGACCCAGGAAATCGCGCGCAACGTCCAGCAGACCGCCGACACCGCGCGCGATGTCTCGACGCGGATGGCGCACGTCTCCGAGGAAGCGGCGCGCACCACCGATCTCGCCGATCTGGTGCGCGGCACCGCGGGCGGCCTCTCCTCGAGCCTCGAGGAGATGGAAGCCCAGCTTACCACTATCGTGCGGGCGTCGTCCGACCACGCTTGAGCGCACCGCGCATCGCCGAAACGCCGACGGCCGCTCAATGGGCGGCCGTTTGGTTTTTAGGGAGGCCGGTAAGGCTCAGTTGCGGACCTTGCACGCCTTCGAGATCGCCGCGTAGGACTTGGTGAACCCGGAGAGGGAGTAGAGGTCGGTGGTGCTGCTGCCGCTCTTTGGCTTGCCGATCACGGTCATGCTGTTGCCGCGCTTCATTTGCCGGACCATCTTGTCGTCGTCGTTGCCGTTGGCCCAGGCGGTTTCGTCGCGGGTGAAGAAGGTGAAGCGCGCCCGGCCGACCGCCACCGCCGCGGTGCTGTCCTGCTGGTAGGGATAGCCCGCGACCACCGTGACCACGCCCACGTCGTTGTATTCCGGGCGGTGGGTGACGAGGAAGAAGACGTCGCCGCGCTTGGTCACGTTGCCGCGCTGCTTCACCGGCGAACTCGCCATGTAGCACACCGGCTGGCCGTTTTCCTGATAGGTGTATGCCGTCCATTCGCCGAAGCGCCCCAGGGTCTTGACCTCGGTCTCGGCCGCCGCCGGAACGGCGGAAGCGAGCAGCGCGAGAATCGCGACGCTTGGGAATAGCTTAAGGCGAAGCCTCATCGGGGAACCTCCTTGGACGTTTTGGGGGGCGCCGGGACGCCCCGGGGGTGTGGTGCGTGCCACGGGTGCGCGGCGGAGGGACGGCGATGCGTCCGCACGAAAACCAAACGAATCCCGAACCGCGTTCGGGGTCGAACCGGGGTCAGTATTGCAGGAAGTGGCGGCGAGTCCAACCCGGGGGCCGGAATTTTGTCCAAAAAAAGGCCGCCGCTCCGGAGAGCGGCGGCCTTGGAGCGACAATCCGTGGCCCGGGGATGGGACGCAGCGGATGTCTTATGCAGGCGGACGCGATCGTGTGGGGGGTCCGCCCAGCGCCGGGGTAGGCGCTTTGCAATCTCGGTCGGTCAGGCGACCCAGGGAAGCTTATGCGCTTCGAGGTCCGCATCGGCGCGATTGAGGCCGATATCACGGAGCTGGGTCTCATCGAGCTCGGCGAGAAGGCGGCGTCCCTGGCGGCGGCTTTCCATCTGCTCGAGGTAGTCGATCAGCGCCATCACGCTCCAAGTTCCCGGCATCAGATATTTCGACATCGGTGCCTCCTTTCTCAAATCTCGGCCCGTCTTTCGTTTCCGTGCCTCAAGATATGATTGACCGCGCCCGCGCTGACAAACGATACTTCGTGTTCGTCGGATAAGCCGTGCTTATGCGAGGCAGGACATGTCGAGCCACCCGCCACTCCCCCTTTTACGCACTTTCGAGGCCGCCGCGCGGCACTTGAGCTTCACTCTCGCGGCCCGCGAACTGCACGTGACGCAGGCCGCGGTAAGCCAGCAGATCCGACAATTGGAAGCAATATTAGGGGTGAAGCTGTTCAAGCGGATGAATCGTGCCTTGCTTTTGACCGATGCGGGGCAGGAATACGCGGTGCCGGTGCGCCAGGCGATGCACATCATCGCCGAGGCGACGCGACGGCTCGACTCTCACCAGAAGGCGGGGATTCTCACCATCAGCATCCTGCCCTCGCTGGCGGCGCGCTGGTTGGTGCCGCGAATCGGGCGGTTCCGCCAGCACCACCCCGACGTCGATCTGCGTCTCCACACCAGCTTTACCCCGGTCGACTTCGAGCGCGACGGCGTCGACGCGGCAATTCGCCTCGGCCACTGGGGCGGCCCGGAGCAGAAGTACCTGCACGGCGAGCTGTTGATGCGCGAGTTCATCTTCCCGGTCTGCGCGCCGCACCTGATCGGCGGCACCCCGCCGCTGCGCCGCCCCGAGGATCTGCGCTTCCACACCCTGTTGCAGGACGAATACATCGACTGGAACGACTGGTTCCAGAAGGTCGGCGTCACCGGCGAGTTCGACGTTCACAAGGGGCCGGGGTTCTTCGATTCGGCGATGAGTCTGACCGCCGCGATCGACGGCATCGGTATCGCGCTTGGCCGCACGCCGCTGGTGGCGCGCGATCTTCAGGTCGGGCGGCTGGTCGCGCCGTTCCCGCTGCGCGTCGTGCACCGCCACGCCTACCGCCTCGTCTGCCCCAAGGGCGACCAGGACAACCCCAAGCTCCAGGTGTTCCGCGGCTGGCTGATCGACGAGATCGCGCAGTGGAAGCGGGAGATTTCCGACCACCCGATGCTCTCCCTCGACGCCCTCGAAGGCGCCGATGTCGAAGACGCATAGCTGGATGCCGGAAAACTGCCTTGAATTCCGGCAGTTTGCACGGATGATCACGGCGTAGGCTGCGCGACGGGCGCAGCCGGTCGGATACTTCCAAATGTGGCGTTACGTGACGGCGGCCCCGGGCAATGTCCGCGGCACCTTGTGGATGGCGTTGGCCGCCCTGGTCTTCGCGATGATGAATGCGCTGATCCGCGATCTCGGCGCGGACCTGCACGGCTTCGAGATCGCGTTCTTCCGTTCGGTGTTCGGCCTGATGTTCCTGGTGCCGATGATCGCCTCGTCGGGCGGCCTCAAGGTACTCAAGACCGCCAAGCCGAAGCTCCACGTTCTCCGCGCGATCTGCGGCGCGACGACCATGCTCTTGAGCTTCTACGCCTTCACCCGGCTGCCGCTCGCCAACGCCACCACCCTCACCTTCAGCCAGCCGCTGTTCCTCCTCGCGCTCGCACCGTTCCTCCTCGGCGAGACCGTCGGCTGGCACCGCCGCATCGCGGCGGCGGTGGGCTTCGGCGGCGTACTGATCGCGG
>LUYR01000590.1 GCA_001603335.1 Rhodospirillales bacterium Alpha_05
CGGCTGCGGGCGGCCGTCACCCGCAGCATCCGGGAGACCCTCCATGAGGAGGGCTACCTCGAGGTCGAGACGCCGGTGCTCCAACTCGTCCACGGTGGGGCGACGGCGCGTCCGTTCAACACCCACCTGAACGCGTTCGACATCGACATGACGCTGCGGATCGCGCTTGAGCTGTACCTGAAGCGTGCCATGGTCGGAGGCGCAGACCGGGTCTACGAGATCGGCCGGATCTTCCGCAACGAGGGCATCGATTCGTCCCATTCGGCGGAATTCACGATGCTCGAGGCGTACCAGGCGTGGGGCGACCAGTTCAGCATCGCCGCCATGACGAAGCGGCTGATCCAGAACGCGGCGGACGCGGCGCTCGGCACGCGCGTGATCGACACCCCGTCCGGTGAGATCGATCTGGACGGCGAGTGGGAGTGGCGTCCGGTGTATCCGACGCTCTCCGGCCTGCTGGGCGAGGAGATCGACCCGAACACGCCCGCTGAACGCCTCGGCCGGATCGCCGATGAGCACGAGGTCGAGCACGACCCGTCCTGGGGTGCGCAGAAGCTGGTGATGGAGCTGTTCGGCGAGTTGGTGGAGCCACACCTGCTGCAGCCGACCTTCGTCTGCGACTATCCGCCGATCGCGCAGCCGCTCGCCCGTCCACACCGCGAGGACGGCCAGCTGATCGAGGCCTGGGACCTGATCATCGGCGGCGTGGAACGGGGGACGGGCTTCTCCGAGCTGATCGATCCGGTGATCCAGCGCGAGCGGCTGGTCGCGCAGTCGTTGAAGGCCGCCGCAGGCGATGCCGAGGCGATGCAGCTGGACGAGGACTTCCTCGCCGCCCTGGAGTTCGGAGCCCCGCCGATGGGCGGCATGGGCCTGGGCCTCGATCGGCTGATGATGCTTCTCACCGGCGCCGGCATCCGAGAGACGATCCTGTTCCCGCTCCTGAAGCCGCACACCTGAACCGTCGGGGACAGGTACTTCGGTTCAGGCGCCATGAACTGTCGGGGACAGGTACTTCGGTTCAGGGGTGAACCGTCGGGGACAGGTACTTCGGTTCAGGGGTGAACGGCCGGGGACAGGTACTTCGGTTCAGGCGCCATGACGGCAGCTTCCGCGAGGCTACCCTTGCCGGCGGCGGGTGAACCCATCGGACACGGTCGGAACCGAGTTCACGCCCTTGTCAGGCCTTGATCGGCCTGAATCCGCTCATGTCGGTCGGGGTGCCGTATCGAGGAGCGAGGGAGGCTGGCGGCGTCCCCGCATATGAGTGGGAACCGGCAACGAGTGGTGAACCGAAGTACCTGTCCCCAACGGTTCACAGCGGTGGGGGCATGGCGTCGGGGAACGACGGGGGTCGGCGGCGTCCCCGCATGTGGGTGGGAACCGGCAACGAGTGGTGAACCGAAGTACCTGTCCCCAACGGTTCATATATGGGTGGGAACCGGCAACGAGTGGTGAACCGAAGTACCTGTCCCCAACGGTTCAGGGCCGGCCGCCAGCTGTTAGTGAACCGAAGTACCTGTCCCCGACGGTTCAGGCACCGGAATGGCTGTGCGGCAGGGGCTACTTCCAGAGGGTCGCGATGCCGAAGGCGGACGCCATCAGGCCCATTCCGATCACGACGTTCCAGCCCCCGAGGTCGCTCATCCCCGGGACGTAGATCGCCACCGAAGCGGTGATGTAGTACACGACCAGCCAGATCACGCCGAGCAGGCCGACGGTGATGAACGTCGGCGGCACCCACTGCCGGCTGCCCGGGTCCGCCACTTTGCCCGCGGTCCGGGTGGAGTGGACGCCGCTCTTGCGGGCACGCTTGCGCAGCGCGTCCGCGTCGGACTGGGTCCGGTCCAGCTTCTCCTGGGTGTAGACCTCCCAGCGCTCCGCAGAAGCGACGCGACGGGCAGCCGCATCGCTCGGGCTCTCCCCGGCAGCCTTGCGGGCGGCGTCCGCCTTCGCGGTGG
>LUYR01000591.1 GCA_001603335.1 Rhodospirillales bacterium Alpha_05
GGCTACGCCGGGCTGGCACTCACCGATTATCAACTCGACGTGATCACCCTGCTGGCGCTCGCAGGACTGTGGGCCGGTATGTTGCTGGCTCGACCGGCGGACGCCGACGGGTTTGGCGCGGGGTGTCGCGGGCGCTGGCTGCCGTGGGTGCTCGGTGTCGCGGGGGGCGGTGCCGTGGCGGTGCTGGCGCCGCACTGGCGCGCACATCAGCTCCACTGGACGGCGCTGGCGGAAACGTCTGTAGAGGAAACATCCGCCACGGAGCGCGTGGTGCTCGCCCGGCGCCTCCTGGCTTCGGTGGACGCGGCTCCGTGGTGCGCCCACTACCGCAATCAGGCGGGTTTCCAGCTGGCGCGTGCGGCCGGCGAGTCGGGTGACCCGGGTCTGCGCCAGGCGGCGCGTGGGGTGCTGGCCTCGTCGCTGGAGATCGATGCCGCGCAGGAGCCCGTGCAGTCCGCGCTTGGCTGGCTGTGGCTGCCTGACGATCCGACGCCGGCACGCGCGCATTTTTCGCAGGCGCTGCGGCTGCTCCCGGACCGGCCTTCGACACATCTCGGCCTCGCGCTGGCGTGTCTAGGCGGTGGCGACGAGCGTGGCTGTGTGCAGGCGCTGGCGATGGAGCTGCTCGTCAATCCGGCTTTTGTGGCCTCACCGTACTGGCAACAATCGCCGCTGCGGGAGCTGCGCGATCCGGCGTATGCGCGCTGGCGGGAGCTGAGCGCGCGTGCGCTTACCGACCCGGAGCTGCCCGTGTGGCGCCGGCCTGCGTTTGCCTACGCATGTGCGGTGGCGCGCTGGTGGCGCGAGGGTCGCATGCCCGGGCCCGATGAACTCGCCGGGGCGGACGCTGCGGAGCGCGCGGTGTTTGCCGCCATCGCGCAGGAGTCGCGTGGTGACGTGGTCTTGCCCCCGCGCTGGGCTGCGCTTTGCGAGGTGCTGGCGGCGTCGGTGTCCGATGAGGCGGACCTGCGTGCGCGTTGCCCGGAGTTGTCCGACGCGGCGCGCGCCGCGCTCTGGCTGCGTCTGAAAACGCCCGGGGTTGCGTCGCTGGCCGGGCTGCTGCGGATGCCGTTTCCCGAAGGGGGGCCGCTGGTTCACATGAAGCTGGAGCGTGGCCACTATCCGCTGATGCACCGGAGTCTGGATGGCCCCGGCTATGCAGATCTCGCCCCGTATATGGACGATCCGTTTTTATTGGAGTGCGTGGCCCCGCTGTTTCCCGCGCGCGGGTTGCTGCCCGGCCCGGTCGTGACGCGTCTGGAAAGTGCGGAGTGAGCGGCCGCCGGCGACTGTCCCGCGCCCGTGCGGGGAATTTTGAACCACGGAGTCACGGAGGGCCCCAGGAGGGCTGAAGCGCCTGCGCAAGGCCGCGCATTTTCGCCCTGGGGTCAGTAGAGCGCTGAGGTGTTTCCGTGCGCTCCGCTCACTTCAGAGGTAGCTTGAGCTGGAGCGCGGTGCGGAGGCAGTCGGCTTCGCTGAACTGGTCTAGAGCCTCGACCGGCAAGAGTTGCAAACACGCCGTGCCGAACTGGTCTTCGAGCAGGTATGGCCACATTTCGCTGAGCTCGGCGAATTCGACATGCGTGCAGGCCCACTGCTCAAAGAGGTG
>LUYR01000592.1 GCA_001603335.1 Rhodospirillales bacterium Alpha_05
CAGGCGCGACGCGCCGCCGCGACGACGGCGTGATCGAGGGCGAGTTCACCGTGGTCGAAGACGCGCCGCCCGCCGAACCCGAAATCTCGTCACAGCCGCTGCCGCCGCCCCCACCCGAGGACGACGCCAACCGCCGCTAGGCTTTGCCTTTGACCGGCAGAGCCGCATCGGCTACCAAATTCCCAACCTCAAATTCTCGACCGGAGAGACAGACACATGAGTGAAGATCAGGACGCCCAGGGCGCCGAAGCCGCCGCGCCGCTCGCGATCAACGGCCAGTTCATCAAGGACCTCTCCTTCGAGGCGCCGCACGTGCCGGAAATCTTCGCCGACATGGCGGGCGGCAACGGCCCGAACATCAGCATCGCCGTCGACGTCAAGGCGACCCAGCTGCATAACAACATGTACGAAGTCGACCTGATCCTCAACGTCGAGGCCAAGGCCGACGAGAAGGTCGCGTTCATCTGCGAACTGCTGTTCTGCGGCGTCGTTACCCTCAATGTCGCGGAAGAACACATCCAGCCGATGCTGTTCATCGAAGTGCCGCGCCACCTCTTCCCGTTCGCCCGCGCGGTGATCGCTTCCACCACCCGCGACGCCGGCTTCCCGCCGCTGATGATCGCCCCGATCGACTTCGTCGAAATGTACCGCCAGCGCATGGCCGCGGGCGAAACCGGCGAAGCGTAAGGCGTTCGAAGGTTTAAGGCTGGAGGGACTCGTCCCTCCAGACCTCCCCTTAGTTTTTCGCGCGAAGCGCCATAGGACCATCACGCCGCGTGATGGTTCGTTCGCGCTACGCGCAAAAACTAAGTTAAGGGATCAAAGGGCCCCCGGCCCTTTGCGGGTCCGGGCAGAGCCCGGCTCTTTCACTCTTTCAGTCCTTCTCCGGTCGCGGCGGCGCCGTTCCGGCGACCGAGGGACGCTCGAGGTGCCGCGCGACGTAGGCGCTTAAGCCCGGACGGGCCTTGAGCATGTCGCCGGATTCCGGCAGCAATCGAAGCCAGAACAGGATCGGGACGAGGTAGGCGTCGGCGAGGGTAAACCGCCCCGCCGCGAGGAAGCCGTCCGCGACCGCGGTTTCGAGGATCGCGAATTGCTTCGCCATTTCGGGCAGCGCGGCGTCGATGCGGCTGCGGTCGGGCTTGCCGTCGGCGGTTCCGGGGAAGAAGTACGACACCGCGTAGCGCCGCATCAGCAAAGGGTCGATGGTGGTGGACACCAGGGAGGCCCACTGCTCGGTGAGCGCGGCCTGCCGCAGATCCTCGGGGATCAGCGACGGCCCGTCGAAAGCCTTGTCGACATAGGCGCAGATCGCGCGGGATTCGCAGAGGGTGAAGTCGCCGTGGCGCATCACCGGCATTCGCCCGAAGGGATGGACCGCGTCGATCTCGGGGCTGTGGGGCGGGGTCGGGCGGTTGACGTGGGGGATGCCCTTTTCCGCGCAGGCGATCCGGGTGGTCCAGACGAAGTTGCTTTGCGGCATTCCGAGAATTTCGACATCGACCATGGTTTTGTATCCGCAGTGGAAATCGAGCTGACCCCGGGGGCTGTGGCGCGGCGGGGCGGAATCAGGCGGCGTAGCAATATCGGCAGCCGAACTTGCAGGTGGCGAAGGTTCCGATATCGCGGGACTGGGCGCAGCGGCAGGTGGAGCGGTGGGGTTTGTTTTTGGCGGTGATTGCGTGGCCGGCGACGGCGGACATGCGTTCGGCGTCGATGCAGGCGGCTTCGAACACGCCGGGGACGACGAGGTCGGGCTGGCCGCAGAGGCTGAGCTTGAGGTCGTTGCGGTTGGCGATCTCGCGCAGCGCGCCGAGGATGCGGCGTTTGGTGTCCGCGTCGGGGTCGATCACCTTAGGCCCGCCGCCGGAGGCGAGGGCGTCGAGGGCGCGTTTGGACTTGGCGTAGAACTGGGTGAACGAGACCACGGCTTCGTCGGTGGCGCCTTTGACCGCCTCGGCGATACCGGCGAAGCGGAGCGCGGTTTCCTCCCAGTCTTCGCCCTCGCGCACCACGATCGGGTCGAAGCGCCAGACCACCCGGCCGCTGCCGTAGCGTTCGGTGATGCGGTGGATGTTTTCGGCGGCGCGGCGCCAGTCGGGCACGCCGGGTTCGATCTCGGGTCCGAGGCCGGTGGCGGTGTATTGCACCACGAACGGCACGCCGTCGCCGAAGACGCGGTCGAAGTTTTCCATGAACGGCTGGGCCCAGCGGGTCCAGAAGACGATGCCGTCGCAGTCTTCGGGCGTCAGGCCGACGTGGGTGAGCTTGCGGCTGTAGGGGTTGGGCACCACCGCATAGCCCGCCGCCCAGCGTTCGGCGAACCACGGCGCGAAGAACGCCGGGATGTCGGTACGGTAGCTCGCCGAGACGATCATGCGTCGAGCGCCGGGCAGCCGCAGGCGCACACCGGCTTGCCGCAGGGCGTGGCGACACTGGCGGGCTTGGCGACGTTGGGCGCCATGATCCCCTTGCTGATGCTGGTGCCGCCGCATTCGGGGCAGGCGATCCCGGCTTCGCTCAGTTGGATGTCGCAGGCGGCGGCGTTCTGGAACCATTCATCGAAGGCGTGGCCTTCGGCGCAGCGCAGGCGGTAGCGGATCATCGGTGCGGCCCTCCGGTCTTGGCAATCGCGCGGAAAGAGTGCTAAACCACACGTCGCCGCGTGTCCAATCGGGTGTTGCGGCGTGGTAAGCCTTTTCTTATATCGTCCGGTGTCAATCGGACAAGTAGTCGGTCGCGACATTCCGTCAATGCTCGCCGCGTGTATCGGGATTGGCGCGACCTGCCGAGTGTGAACCAGTAACGAATGTCCCTGGGGGTTTCGCGAGGTGCTTAACCCAAGGCCCTAAAAGGCCGAGGCCTCGGGAACCTGCCGCAACAGAAGAGGGTAGAGATGAGCAAGGTAATCGGTATCGACTTGGGAACCACCAACTCTTGCGTCGCGATCATGGACGGCAAGGAAGCTCGGGTGATCGAAAACGCCGAAGGCGCGCGCACGACGCCGTCGATGGTCGCGTTCTCGGACTCGGGCGAGCGTCTGGTCGGCCAGCCGGCGAAGCGCCAGGCGGTGACCAATCCGGAAAACACCCTGTTCGCGATCAAGCGCCTGATCGGCCGCCGCTATGAAGATCCGATGGTGACCAAGGACAAGGGCCTGGTGCCGTACAAGATCGTCGCCGGCGACAACGGCGACGCCTGGGTCGACGTCGACGGCCAGAAGTACGCGCCGAGCCAGGTCTCCGCGTTCATCCTCGGCAAGATGAAGGAAACCGCCGAATCCTTCCTCGGCGAGAAGGTCACCCAGGCGGTGATCACGGTTCCGGCCTACTTCAACGACAGCCAGCGCCAGGCGACCAAGGACGCGGGCAAGATCGCCGGCCTCGAAGTGCTGCGCATCATCAACGAGCCGACCGCCGCGGCGCTTGCCTACGGCCTCGACAAGAACAACACCGGCGTGATCGCGGTCTATGACTTGGGCGGCGGCACCTTCGACGTGTCGGTGCTGGAAATCGGCGACGGCGTGTTCGAGGTGAAGTCGACCAACGGCGACACCTTCCTCGGCGGCGAGGACTTCGACCAGCGGATCATCGATTACTTGGCCGACGAGTTCAAAAAGGAAACCGGCATCGACCTGCGCAAGGATCGTCTCGCCCTGCAGCGCCTCAAGGAAGCCGCGGAAAAGGCGAAGATCGAGCTCTCTTCGGCGATGCAAACCGACGTCAACCTGCCGTTCATCACCGCCGACCAGAACGGGCCGAAGCACCTCAACGTCAAGATGACGCGTGCCAAGCTCGAAGCCCTGGTCGAGGACCTGATCGCGCGCACCATCGGCCCGTGTAAGGCGGCGCTGAAGGACGCGGGCCTGAAGCCGTCCGAGATCGACGAAGTCATCCTCGTCGGCGGCATGACCCGTATGCCGAAGATCCAGGAAGCGGTGAAGCAGTTCTTCGGTCGCGACCCGCACAAGGGCGTCAACCCGGATGAAGTCGTCGCCATCGGCGCGGCGATCCAGGGCGGCGTCTTGAAGGGCGAAGTCAAGGACGTGCTGCTCCTCGACGTGACGCCGCTGTCCTTGGGCATCGAGACCCTGGGCGGCGTGTTCACCCGCCTGATCGACCGCAACACCACGATCCCGACCCGCAAGAGCCAGGTGTTCTCGACCGCCGAGGACAGCCAGACCGCGGTGACCATCCGGGTGTTCCAGGGCGAGCGTGAAATGGCCGCCGACAACAAGATGCTCGGCCAGTTCGACCTCGTCGGCATTCCGCCCGCGCCGCGCGGCTTCCCGCAGGTCGAGGTGACCTTCGACATCGACGCCAACGGCATCGTCAACGTCTCGGCGAAGGACAAGGCGACCAACAAGGAACAGGCGATCCGGATCCAGGCCTCGGGCGGTCTCTCGGACAACGAGATCGACCAGATGGTCCGCGACGCCGAAGCCAACGCCGCCGCCGACAAGGCGCGCCGCGAACTGGTGGAAGCCCGCAACCACGGCGACGCCCTCGCCCACTCGACGGAAAAGAGCCTGTCGGAACACGCCGACAAGATCCCGCCGGAGGTGAAGACCGCGATCGAATCCGACCTCGCCGCGCTCAAGGGCGTGCTCGCCAGCGACGACGTCGAGGAGATCAAGGCCAAGACCGCGGCCCTCGCGCAGTCGGCGATGAAGCTCGGCGAAGCGATGTACAAGGACCAGGCCGAAGCGGCGCCGCAGGGCGGCCCGGAAGCCGGTGCCAGCAGCGCGCCGGGCGACGAGTCCGTCGTTGACGCCGACTTCGAGGAAGTCGACAACACCAAGAAGTAACCTGGCACAAAGCTTGTGCCGGGAGGGTTTGGGGCGAGGCCTGTTCGGGCCCCGCCCCACTTCTAGGCGAAGGCTTCGGCAGACGTGAAGACGAAGGCGGGCCCCATGCCTCTTCCGCCGAAGGGGCGGGCTCTCATGCGAGGTGGCGGTTGAGCACGAAACGCGATTACTACGAGGTTCTGGGTGTTGCGCGCACCGCCTCGGCGGACGAGTTGAAGAAGGTCTATCGCAAGCTGGCGATGCAGTATCACCCGGACCGCAACCCGGGCGACCAGGAGGCGGAACACGCCTTCAAGGAACTCAACGAAGCCTACGAAATCCTGAAAGACGAAAACAAGCGGGCGGCTTACGACCGCTACGGCCATCGCGCCTTCAGCCAGGGCGGGCCGGGCGCGGGCGGCGGCGGCTTCGACTTCGAGTTCGCCTCGGGCTTCTCCGATATCTTCGACGAAATGTTCGGCGAGTTCATGGGTGGGCGACGCTCCCCCCAGGGCGCGATGCGCGGCGCCGACCTCCGCTACAACATGCAGATCAGCCTCGAGGAAGCCTTCGCCGGTCTCAAGACCACGATCGAAGTGCCGACCTCGGTGTCCTGCGAAACTTGCCACGGCACCGGCGGCAAGGACGGCTCCGAGCCGGTCACCTGCACCACCTGCCGCGGCGCGGGCAAGGTCCGCGCCCAGCAGGGCTTCTTCACCATCGAGCGCGCCTGCCCGACCTGCCACGGCCAGGGCCGGGTGATCAAGGACCCCTGCCCGGCCTGCGCCGGCGCGGGCCGCGTCCAGCGTTCGAAAACCCTCCAGGTCGCGATCCCCGCGGGCGTCGAGGAAGACACCCGCATCCGTCTCTCGGGCGAGGGCGAAGCCGGCCTGCGCGGCGCGCCGCCCGGCGATCTCTACATCTTCCTTTCGATCAAGCCCCACCGGATCTTCCAGCGCGAGGGCGCGGACATCTACTGCACCGTGCCGATCCCGATGACCACCGCGGCGCTCGGCGGTACCGTCGAAGTGCCGGTGATCGACGGCAGCCGCGCCGCCATCGAAATCCCGCGCGGCACCCAGACCGGCGCGCAGTTCCGCCAGAAGGGCAAGGGCATGAGCGTGCTCCGCAGCCCGCAGCGCGGCGACATGTTCGTCCGCACCGTGGTGGAAACCCCGGTGAACCTCACCAAACGCCAGGAAGAGCTGCTGCGCGAGTTCGCGGCGGAAGCCGGCGAAAACGACCATAGCCCGGAATCCTCCAGCTTCTTCAAGAAGGTGCGCGAGTTCTGGGAAGATCTGACGGACTAAATCCAACTCGGGGGACTTGAGCAATGAAGATCGGAATCGTCGGAGCCGCGGGCCGTATGGGCCGGATGCTGATCAAGCAGGTCCTGGAAACCGAAGGCTGCACCCTCGTCGGCGGCACCGAGCGCGAAGGCTCGTCGCTCCTCGGCCACGATCTCGGCCTGATCGGCGGCAACAACCCGATCGGCGTCGTCGCGACCGCCGACGTCGAAGCGGTGTTCGAAGCCGCCGACGTGGTGATCGACTTTACCGTCCCCGCCGCCACCCGCGCCCACGCCAAGCTCGCCGCCAAGACCGGCACCGCGATGGTGATCGGCACCACCGGCCTCACCCCGGAAGACCTCGACGACATCCGCGCCGCGTCGCAAAAGGCCGCGATCGTCCAGTCGTTCAACATGAGTCTCGGCGTCAATCTCCTCGCCAATCTCGTCGAACGCGCCGCCGCCGCGCTCGGCCCCGACGCCTTCGACATCGAAATCGTCGAGATGCACCACAAGCACAAGATCGACGCTCCCTCCGGCACCGCCATCCTCCTCGGCGAAGCCGCCGCGAAGGGCCGCGACGTCAACCTCGCCGAAGTCACCCAGAGCGGCCGCCACGGCGAAACCGGCGCACGC
>LUYR01000593.1 GCA_001603335.1 Rhodospirillales bacterium Alpha_05
CCGCCTTCGTCCGCCTGCAAGGCGACGGTGGCGACGCCGCCGACGACGGTCGCGGAGCCGGTGACGGTGTAGGCCGTCCCGTCGGAAAAGGTGAGCGCCGCGCCCTCGGCAATCGGTGCATCGTCGTTACCGGTGAGCGTAGCGGTGCCGGTGGCGCGCGTGGGGGCCTTGCGCGGAACGTCGAACATCCGGCCCCAGGCGTCGAGGTTCGCGCCCTCCGCAAACAGCGGCAGGGTTTGGGCGGCGATCCAGTCGAGATAGGAATATTCGCCCGCCGCAAGCTGCGCATCGACCAGCGCCATGACCGGCGCGACGCCGCGCCGCAGTTGGGGGTTGGTTTCGAGCCGGGACGCATAGTTCGCCTGCGCCTGTGCGTGCAGGTCGGTGAACGTCGGCGTCGGGAATCCGGTGAGACGATCAGCCATTGACGAGGGACTCCCACAGGTTGGACACGTCCAGGCCGATGGTGGAACCATCCGGCTTGACGATGGTGACGCGGAGCGCGAGGGCGTTGCGGTGCGAGCGGTCGCGGAAGGCCTCGACGGTGGCGGACTTCGCCAACTTGTCGTCGACGAGCCATTTCAGGGCCTCGGTGCCGGTGGTGGCGAACCAGCGCGCGACCTCGTCGGTGACGACCTCGCGTCGCCGCACCCACCAGCGACAGCCGAAGCGATCGCCCGCGGTGTCGGCGTAGGTATCGCCCCACCACCCGCGCGGGTCCTCGCCTTCCGCCAGGCCGTCGCCTTCCTCCGCCCGTGAATCCGAGAACAGCGAGGCAAGAACGGAAGAGACCAAGGCGTTTTGGGTGTCGACGTCGCCCGCGAACACGGTGACGTCCATCAATTTCGAGGCCGTATCGAGCGAGACCGCGATATCGGTGAGTTCGGCCATGGTTACCCCATCGTCTGGTTCGGCACGTCCGTCGGCCCGCCGTTGTCATTTTCATCGTGGTTGTGGACGTCGTAGACCTCGCGACCGCCCCGCACGGTGCGGGTGTTGCCCGACGCCGTGGAATCCAGGATGTCGCCGGTTACCTTCAGCAACGGGGTGTCGAACTCGGTGCCGCCCGGCGCGGTCGCGGTGATCTTTCCGGGCGAGACGATTTCGATGTCGCCGTTCGCCTTGATCGTGATCCGGGTTTTCGAGGTGTAGAGCGCGGCTTCGTCCGGCGCCGTGACGCCGGATTTCGCGCGGTGCCGCCGGTCCATCGGCGGAAGCATCACCCGCGAGTTGCCTTCAAGCTGGATCACCACACCTTCCGGCCCGGTCGATCCGTCCGCCGCGATGGGGTAGGCATCGAAGCCGAACGGATAGACCAGCACGACGCCGTCGCGCAGCTCGTCGGCGCGCCCGTGAACCTGTGCGGTCAGGCCCGCGCCGCCATCCCGCACCCGCGCGACGACGCCGCGAAAGACGAGGTTCGATTGATTACGCGCGGCGCGCGCGAGACGCCCGGAACTCGGTGCCATGGGTTCACTCGTGGGTTTGCTTGTGGATGGATGCCCATTGCCCGCCGCCCGCGCCTTTCGGCTGGACCGGCTCGGGCGCGTGGGCTTCGGGCGGCTCAAGGGTGAGATCGGCGCGGAGCCCGGCGGACTCGGCGCGGAAGCCGACCGCCGACACCAGATAGTCGCCGTCGAGGTTCAACACGTCGTCGACCACGCGGGTCAGCAAGCCGACATCCCAGAGGTCGCCATCCGGGGTTTGCCGCCATCCCGCGAGGCTTGCCGAAATCTGCGTTCCGGCGGCGATGCGGCGCGCGACATCCCATTGCGCCCGCGCCGCCATCGACGCGGAGGTCGCGGCATTCTCGGCATTCAGGACCTTGGGCCGGTAGCGCAGAACCCCGGCATCGAGCGCCCGGCCGCGCGGCTGCGCCGAGGTGATCGCGGGCGCATCGAGATCCCACTTGGACTGACCCTTGACGACCAGTTCGGAGAAGCGGTTTGCGACCGAGAACTTGCCCGAGATCGACAGGACGGTGTTGCCGTCGACCGGCTCGCCGTTCGAGCCGACACGGTGAATGAGCGCGGTTTGGGCCCGCCCGCGCGCGCCACGACCGAAGATTACGCCGCCGTCCGACGTCGACCAGAGCAGCAAGCCGCGCTCGCGTGCCAGGCGCACAAGCACCTGATGAACGGTTTCCCCCTGTTCGATTTCGACCAGGGGAAACTTGGCTCCAATCTTGACGCCGCTATCGACCGCGACGCCGACGCCGAAGGGCTTGCACAGGGTTTTCGCCACGCCCAGGAGGTCGAGGCCCTTCAACTGCATGCCCTTCACGATGGCGTCGCAATCGACGATATCGCCCGCCTTCGACCGCCCGGCGATTTGCACGGCGACCTTGTCGGCGTCCGACCCCGGGCCGATTTCGTCGATGTAACCGACGATCACCGGCACGCCGCCGATTTCGATCGTGACGGCGTCGCCGGGGCGGGCAAGCAAGGCCTCCCCCGGCTTCGGCAGCCACCAGGGCGCGACGAACGAGAACGCGGCGGCGGCGGCAGTCATCGAGCGGGTGATCGACACCGAATCCCAATGCTCATAGATCCGCCCGTTGACGCGCACGGCCACGACTTCGGCGTCGGAGTCCGTCGTCGGGATCGTCGCCATGATGCGTCCTTATTTCGAGAGGTATTCCAGCGCCACGCCCGAAGGCATGCGGTTTGGATCGGCGATGCCGTTGCGGGCGACGATGTCGGCGGCGCGGTCGGCGTCGTCGTATTGCCGATAGGCCTCGACCACGGCGGGCCGGGTGCCCGGCAGGGTGACGCTCGCGAGGGTCGAGAGAGTCGCACCGCGCGCCGCGACGTCGGACACCAGCGCCGCCCGCGCGGACGTGAGCGCGCCGAAAACCGACGACGAGGACTCCCCCGCCACGCTTCCGCCGGAACGGGAGATTTCGTCGTCGAAGGTGTCGCCGACGGCGTGCATGTAGGCCCGGGCATCTTCGTAGCTGTCCCAGGTCATCGACGGGGTGGACTCGGCGAGTTCGGCGAGCGAGGCGCGGCGGATCAAGGATGCCGTCGCCACCTCGTTTTGCGCGGCGAGGTCGCGGTTTTCGGTTTGCCACGGCACCGCCACCGGCTCGACGGCATACGCCGCCGACGCGAGGAGGAAATTCACCCGCGCCGCTTGGGTCGGCATCGCCACCGATGCGGCGGCGAGACCGAGCCGCACGCCGTCGGCGATCGCGGCGGGGACGACACCGGAGGTGATCGCGCCGACGGCATCGGAAATTCCGAGACTGTCGGCAGCGGCAATGCCCCACTTGCCCACGTCCGCCAGCATTTCGCCGACGAACGACGACGCCACCAACGGCCCGGCGGCTCGGACGAACTGCGGCACGGTGTTGTAGGAGAAGCCGTTCAGGTACGCCGACCGCGCCACCGTCCAGAGTTGTGCGGCGGAGGTGACCAGAACCGCCGAGGTGTCGACGCGAGAGGGCACCGCAAGCGGTTGGACACCTTCCTCGGTGAACTCGACTTGGAATTCTACGAGGTTCGCCTTGGTGGTGTCTTCGTTCACGCTCCACCGCGCGACCTTGACGCGGTACGGCTTGCCCCACGGGTCGACGTAGCGGCCCGGACCGTAGGCATCGAGCGCGTCGATCAGGGCGTTGCGGGCAGTGAAGCCGGTATCGGTGAACACCCAGCCGGTGACGCGGAAGCTCTTGCCGCGCCGCCCGGTATCCTGCCCGAACGGTACATCGGAGTGCGGTTGTTCGAAGGTGTCGCCACGACGCCCGCCCTCGATCCCGCGCTTGGGCACGACGAAGCGCACGCCGCGAAAGCTCGCGGTGTCGAGAAAATCCAGCGTGTCCATGATGCCTATCCGTTTTGCGCGAGGGTTTGCGCGAAGGTGGGGGCGGAGCCGAAGATATCCGCGCCGCCCGTGCCGTCGTGTTCCATCAGGTGGTCGACATAGGCCGACTTGACCGGCCCGCCCTTGGCGGTTTTCAGCGCGCCGTCGAGCGCGCGGATGAACTGCAGGCGGAGTTGCTTGCCGGAAACCCGCTGCATCGTCTTCTCAAACCCCCACCGCGGCGGCAACGTGGCGTGATCGGTGAGCGCGTAGAGCCGCACGATGGGGAGGCGGTGATCGTCCTGCCGGATATAGACGTTGTTGCCGACAATGAAGGCCTTTGGCTTGGCGTAGGTGCCGCGCCCGGGAACCTTGCGCTTCTTCCGTCCGGGTTTTTCCATCGCCTTGCGGATGTTCTTCGGGTAGTTGCGCGCCAGCACCCGCCCGGTGATCGCGCCGCCGGCGCGGGCCTCGAGCGTCGGCACCCAGATGTGCCCGGATTTCGGCTTGCGCTCGCCGCCCGCTTCTTGATCCGCCATGTACCAATCCTTGGTACTCACAGCCGCAGAGGGATCGCGGTCGCGCCGGTTCGCCGCCGTGGCGCGGACGCCCTTCGCCGTCCAGGGCGTGCGGATATGGAAGCGATCCGGGAGTTCCGCCACGACCTCTTTCCGCCCCTCGTGCGCGGTAACCGTGAGCGCATGGGCCAGGGCGAACGGCACCTGATGGAATTCGAGTTCGTTCAGGCTCGCGATGATGTCGTCCACGTTCGAGAGCATCTTGAGATCGAGCATGGCCGAATACCTCACGATTAAAGGATTGACTCAAATCTCTTCTTGGGCGGAAGATTTGACGCGCCCAAAGGTTGCATTTCCAAGAATAAGCCAACAGAGGGAGAGCGTAGAATGGTCAAGAGTACGCCGCCGGGTGGTGATTTCGGCGCATCGAAGAAAACCAAGGCCTTGCGGCCCGAAACAGCAATGACGCCCGACGAGATCAGCACCGCTAGACGGATGCGTCGCGAAGGGGCTTCCCCAAAAACAATAGCATCCGACCTTGGAGTCAGCCTGGAAGATACCAAGCTCGCCCTCGCCGGGTTACGAACCCAGAACCCAAACCGTAATCGTGAAACCTTAAACGTCGGAAACTCTGCATATCGAGCCATCCTGAAAGAGAAGAGCGGCACTGGTGAGCCACTTTGGCAAACCATGGATCGGCTAATGACCGAACTTCACGAACTCCGCAAAAGGACCACGTAATGGCTCGCCGCCCCTTCATCTTTGTCACCATCCCATTTTTAGCCTCTCTAATCGGCTTCTCGGCTTTCGCTGCCGACAAACCGAAGTCCGACGACGGCATCGACCACGATGCGATCAAGAAAATCACGAAAGAATTCCAGGAGGAACGCACCGCCTGCAAAACCGACTGGCAGAAATGCGACGCCGATACCCTGACTTCGATATGGGAGAAGCGCGCGATGGCCTACATCAACTGCAAGAAAGCCCTATCCGCCGCATCACGGTTCGGCGAACCGGAACTCCCAACCGCCGCCTTCCGAAAGGCCCTGCTCAACGACAAGATGCGCGCGGAGCGCGTTGCCGTCTTCGTCGAGAGAGACGCCCGGATACCGAACGCCTTCGGTGCAAAAGAGAAGATGATCATCGGGTGTATGGTCAACCTCGACACTCAGGCGGTCGAAGAAATCCAGCCGATTAATCCTTGAGGCTTTTCCGGATGGGCGAACCTCAGTCCGCCCATCCGGTCATGTCTTCGCCCGTGTCGAGGCTCGTTTTGACCTCGGCATTCTGCGCGCGGACCTGCTGGATGCGGGTTCCGGGCGGAGCGCCCTCGAACTTCACCACGAATTGCGCCTTGCCTGCCGCCGCCCCGGGCCACCATCCACACCAGCGGCGGGATCGGCGGCATCCGCGTTCATCGACAAGCCAAGGTGGGCTTTCAGGCCATCGGGGACGATGGAGAGAAGGCCCGCGATCTTGCTCTTGATCCAGCCGACGAAGCCATCCCACAGACCGGCGACGCCCGCCTGTAGGCTCGAAACCCAACCCGCGCCGATGGCCATCATGTCGATGCCGCTCAAGGCACCGACGACGAGGTCGAGGCCTTCGGTGAAGGTCGCCTTGACGCTTGCCCAGAGCCCGGAGAAGTAGGCGGCGATGCCATCCCAATTCCGATAGATCAGGTAGACCGCCGCCGCGATCGCAGCGACGACGGCGATGATCGGGTTCGTGAGCATCACCAGCCCGAGGCGGACGAATGCCGTGGTGATACCGAGGATCGCGTTGAGCATCGGCGCGGCCATGATCGCGGCGACGATGCCGAGCATGTTGCCCCAGCCGCCGACGAACTTCGACACGGCGGAAACCGTATCGCCGAATGCCGAAAGGCCATCCATGAACGACGTCAGGGCCTTAGCCGCGCGCGAGGTTCCGCCGTCGGTTGCAGTGAACCATTCGGAGACCTGCCCGACGAGGTCGCCGATCGCGACCGAGAACCGCGCGATCACTGTCGGCGAGACCGAACGGATGAACGCCGCGAACTTTTCCTGCAAGGGCACGAGCAGCGGCAGGAGGTTTTCCGCCAGGCCGTTTTGCAGGAAGGTGAACGCCGCGCCGACGCGCTGTTGGCTGTCCTTGAATTCTTCGGAAGCGGTCGCGAGCTTTTCGGTCATGCCGAGATAGGCGCGACCTTCCTCGACGTAATCCGCCATAGCCTTGGAACCGCCCTCGAGAACGAGGGCCATCTTGCTGCCGGATTCGCCCATCAGCCGCATTGCGACCGCCTGGCGTTCCGCCGGGTCCTTGATCTTCGCCATCTTGTCGGCGAGTTCGTTCAGGAGTTGGTTCGTCGGCTTGACATGGCCCGCGGCGTCGCGGAGTTGCAGGCCCATGGCTTCGAAGATCGGCTTTGCGCGTCCGACGCCGTTCGCCGCGTCGCCGATGTTCTTGGTGAAGGTCTGGATCGCGGAGTTGAAGTCTTCCTTGCCGCCGCCGCCGGTCAACTGCATGGCGTATTGGAAGCCGGAAATCTGTTCGGCGGTGAGCCCGACGCGGCGTCCGAGTTTTGCAACCTCGTCCCCCGCGTCGGCGGCTCCGGTGATCCAGTGGAGGAAACCGACGGCGCTGCCGCCGCCGATCAGGCCCGCAAGGCCGATACCGAGGCCGGAGATTTGGGCGCGGAGATTGCCGAACGCGCCCATCACGCCACGCAGGCCATCGCCGACGCGGTGCATGCCGAGCGCGCGGGAGGTGACGGAGGCCTGTTGGCGGAGGCCCGAGAGCAGTCCGCGCACCCGGCTGATGGGGCCCGAGGCTTCGTCCCGCCCCAAAAGGCGGAACAGTACCGAGTAGTCGCGCGATCCGGCCATTTAGGGTCCTCAAAATGGAAACGGCGATGCCGTCAGGCACCGCCGGTTGCTTTGTTGATGGCCTCGGCTTCAGCCGTTCGCCACTTCACGGTTTCGTCATAGGCCCACCAGAGTTCCCGCAGCGTCATGTCCATGACTTGGGCCGGAGTCCAATGATGGATGTAGATCAGGCACCCGGCGGCATCCCGCCATCCCGCGACGCGCTCGGGCGGGGCAAAAAACTGAGTGCCGCCGCGATCAGGCGCAGGCTGTCGGAGGCGTCGAGATCGCCCGCAAACCGCTGCGGCAGGCCCTTCGGCTCGACGATCAGGGTTTGCGCGAAGGTGCGCGCCGCCGCCATGAACTTGCCCGTCATACCGCGTTCGAGCAGGTCGATTTCGGAGCCCTTCGGGCGGCGAAGCGTGACCTTGTCGACGTTTTCGGGCACCAGCTCCTTGCCGTTGCCGACCTTGATTTCCGCCGGATACTCGAACGTCAGGGTTTTGCTGCCGTCGGGGTTTTCCTCCACGCAACCGTCGAGGTCGACGGCTTCGAGGACGTCATCGAAACCCGCCATTTAGAACACCTCCCGACCGGATTTCGCTTCGAAGCGCGCTTTGAGCGAGTTTTTCGAGGCGTCGACGTCGCCGTCGCCGATGAAGTCGGCGTCCGCCGACAGGGTGATGGTGCGATCCTCGCAGACCAGGGACACGTCGGCGTTGCGCGCGGACGTCAGGTCCGCCGCCGAGACACCTTCGCCCAAGAACACGTCCACTTCGATGAACGCAGCCTTGCCCTTCACCGAGCGGCCATGCCGCACGGCGCCGAGGATGGATTCCGTCGACCGCGTTTGCACGCTGTAGGTCGCGGTTTCGGCGGTCGGCCACTGCGTGCCGTTCACCACCAGGTGTTTCACACCAGCCGTAACAGTCATGGTTCAGGCACCCCTTAGAAGGTCGAGAAGTCGAGCGAGAACTGAATCTGCGTCGCCACCGTGTAGAGCGGGTTCGCGAGATCCGGGCGATAGAGGATGTTGAGGCGCGTGCCGACCTTGGTGACGACGAGGCGCTTCGCGAATTCCTCGACATCCTCGGTCAGTCCGAGGGTGACGAGGGTGGCGTAATGGTTGATCAGCGTCCCTTTCGCCAGTTGCGGCGCGCAAACCGGGATACCCTCGGCAACCTCGTCGCCATCCTTGACCAGAATGCAGCGGCGGAGGATGTAGCGCGAGTTGATCACCGACTTCAGCTCGCGCGCGATGCGCTGAAGCGTCGCCGGGGTGGTGATGTCGAGGAAGGCTTCATCGGCATCACCCGCCGCGTTCAGGCGGTACATCGAAATCATGCGGTTGGTGACGACGGTTTTGTCGGACTGGCGATCCAGCACCGACAGACCGGACCAAAGGAGTTGGTTCTTGTCGCCTTTGGTGAAGCTCGACGCCTCGGGCTCCGCGATTTCGCCCTGAAGCGTGAGGCCGATCAGGGCGCGGGCAGGATGATTGAACAGCGCCGCGCCGACCTTGGCGACGGTGCGGGCCGTGGTGAGATAGCCGGGCGACGAGCGATCGAACCCGGCGACGCACGAGCCGAACTTACCGTTGCGCGTGCCGCCGAAGGTGGTGAGGCCCGACAGGCTCGCCGTGCGGGCGGTGAAGTAGAGGCCCCAAATCTGGTTGATCGCGTTCCAGCGGCGGTCCATTTCCGCGTCCATCGCGTTGAGGGAGGCGGAATCGGTGTAGGGCATGCCGATGTAGTCGAAGTTGATATCGCCCATCGCGGCGATCGCCGCGGTGATGTCCGGGTTCGCGGTGCCGCCCGCGAGATAGCCCGAGTTCGGGATCGCGAGGGCCACGCCGGCGGGCAATGCCTCGCCGCCGATTTCGCCCGAAAGGCTGTGCTGGATGCGGATTTCGTTCGCGGCCTCGCCCTTGTGCCGGGCGGTGACGGTGACCACCGCGCCGACGGCGGCGGCAGTGACCGGGAGATCGGTCGCGGCATTGATCTTCGTCGCGATAGCGGCGGCGACGTCGGCGGCGGCATCGCCGGACGCGACGCCGACTGACACGCGGTAGTCGCCGATGGCGGTCTTCGTCGCGCCCGCGATCCAAAGCGCGATGGTTCCGGCGGCAGTCGCCGGGCCGGTGACGGTGATCGTCTGCGCCGCCGCCGCGCCTTCGGCGTTGTCGGCGAGCGGGATGACGTAGAGCGGCATGGTTTCGTTGTTGGCGCGGAAGGCCACCACCATGGCGTGGAGCATCGAGCCGCGCCCGAACAGTTCCGCCGCGGCGGAGCCCTGCCCGGCAACGAGGACGGGGGCGGCTTCCGGCGCGATGCCGGTCGGCAGCATCTGGCCGATCAGGAGGGCGGCGGCGGTGTCGGTCGGCGTGGCGGCGGCGCTGCCGTCGATTTCGGCGAAGAAGCCGCCGAGACGCCAATCGCGCGGGATCTGGTTGAACGCTTCGTTGGGCATCGACATTTCGGGGGTTCCTTACTTCTTCGCGGAGGTCGCGGCGGGGACGACGAGCAGGTCGCCGAACTTGCCACCGGGGAGCCCGCCGGGCGCGCCCGCCGGGGCGAACAGGGTGCGGAC
>LUYR01000594.1 GCA_001603335.1 Rhodospirillales bacterium Alpha_05
ATCGACATCCGCCCGCTGCCCTGCCACGAAGGCCCCAACGCCGACACCGGCCCCAAGCGGCTCTTCTTTCCCCAGGGGGAATTTGCGCTCCTGCACCCCGCCTGCCCCGAGATTCGTTTCCTCGCGTTTCTCGGATTCAAGCCCGGCATCCCGCGTGGCGGCCACTACCACCCCGGCAAGACCGAGTGCTTCTATCTGCTGCATGGCGAGGTCGAGCTCACCACCCGCGACCGTGAGTCCGGCGAGTCCGCCGTCCACCGACTGAAAGCCGGCGACCTCGTGACCATGTCGCCCAACATCGAGCACCGCTACCTCGCCGCCGCCGAAGCCGAGGCCATCGAATTTTCCGCCACACCCTGGGACGCCGAAGACACGATCAAGGTCAACCCGGCCTGACGCCACACTCACGGCCCACGCCCGACCGAGTGGCTCCGTCGTAGGGGCGCAATCTTGTTGCGACCTGGTTTGAGACCTCGGGGCAGATTGCATCCCAGAGGGCGCAGCAAGTCTGCTCCCCTACGGCACGCACTTTCGGTCTGCCGTTACGAGCGCGGGGCTCCGTTTTCAAGCAAGGGCGCGTACTCGGGGTTCCGCTCAATAAAGGCGCGGATGTAGGAACAGGAGGGGTGGACCCGCCCACCCGCTTCGCGCACGTGGTTCAAGGTCGCGCGCGCCAGGTCCCCAGCGACTCCCTGCCCCCGCATCGAATCGGGCACGTAAGTGTGACACAAATCCCAGGCCCCGCCGATGCGTCGGTACTCACAAATCGCGACGGCCCCTTCATGGGCATATTCAAAACGCGAGGCGGCGGCATTGTGCGTAATCTTCATGACTATGGGCGGGTTGGTTGGACTCAGGCGTGAATGGACGACCCGCGCAAAGCGGATCGCGCCCGTGACGAGTACGAGATGCAGCGCGTACGACGCCGCAACGCCCGAAGCACGAAACAGAGGATCAGGTGATCCATAGGCCGCCCGCAGCCATCTGCAAACGCCTCACGGCGTCCGCCACACGATCAAGGTCACCCCGGCCTGAAGCCGCATACACGGGCCACGCCCGACCGAGTTGCTCCGTCGTAGGGGCGCAATCTTGTTGCGACCTGGTTTGATGGCTCGGGGCAGCCCGGAGGGCGCAGCAAGTCTGCGCCCCTACACCGAAAACCCGGGCCGCTCCCCGTGCGTCGACGCCACAGAAAAGCTCGCCACACCACGGTGCCGCAGAAAGCCTTCCGCCAGCCGATGGCAATTCCGCCATCCCCCTTCCAGCCAACACATGAAAACACGTCTCCCCCGCCTTATCCTGTGTCTCCTCCCTTGGGCTGCCGTGCTCGGCGCCGCCGACTCCGGCGCCCGCGAGCTCGCCTCCGCGATCATCGAGTACGAGCTCTCGACCACCGGCCCCGGCACCACCACGACCGGCACCAAATCCGAGTGCTTCACGGATCATGGCCGCAAATCCGCCATCCTCGAAAAATCGACGACCAAGACCGAGATGTTCGGCCAGAAAAGCACCGAGCAAAAGGAGGTCCTCACCCTCGTCGACGGCGACACCGTCCAGACCATCGACCTGTTGACGAAGACCGGCACGAAGATGGACATGGCCGCCTTCAAGATGCTCGGCGTCGCGATGGCCGGGAAAATGGCCGCCGATGGCACACTGCCGAAAAACCTCCGCGAGTTTGTCGAAAAGAACGGCGGCAAATGGCTCCCGTCAGAGACCGTGCTCGGCCGCAAGTGCGACGTGTACGAGCTGATGCAGGTGAAGAGCTGGGTGTACAAGGGCCAGGTCCTCCGCCTAGAAGCCAACGCCGGCGGCGTCTCCATCAAGGAAATCGCCAAACGCTTTGAGGAAAACGTAAACGTGCCCGCCTCCCGCTTTGCCGTGCCCGCCGGCATCCGCTTTGAAACGCCCGCGGGCATGGACAGCGACGCCCTCTCCGCCCTTCAAGGCGTTTTCCCGAGCGGCTCCGACGACGCAAACGACGATGACGACGACGGCCCCGCCTCCACGTTGACCTTTGCCCAATTCAAAAAAGCCGTGGCCAAGGTGCAGATGCCCGGCTGCCAGCGGATGCCCGAGATCACCACCGACGGCGACCACGGCCTCATCCTCGTGGGCCCCGAAGAGAATGGCTACACGATCATGGCCCAGCGCGCCGGCATCGGCGAAAAATTCGAGAAGGGCGCCGCCGGCAAACTCTCGCGCTTCACGCACAAGGGGCACGAGGCGTTCTTCGCCCAGATCACCGACGAGGACGGCGAAGACATGGCGTTTATCCTCGTTAAATACCCCGAGTACCGGATGGGCCTGTTCGTCACCGCCAAGCCCGTCACCACCCGCCAGAGGCTGATGATGATCCTCTCGCAAGTGGAGCTCTGAGCGCCCGCCACATCCGCCCGGGCCGCTCAATCGATCGGGGCGCAATCTTGTTACGCCTTTGGGGGCGGGCTCGGAGCGAATCCTAGGCAAAGAGGGCGCAGGCAAGACTGCGCCCCTACACCGAAAAATCCGGGGGGCGGAACGCGTGCGCGTTTCACGCCGTCACGAGTTGCCGGAGTGCCGCGGTGGTCTGCTCGCGGTCCAGCCGGCTCGCGGCGACGCCGAAGGTCAGCTCCTCCCACGCCGGCCCGTCCGGCGCAGGCTCGAGCCCGTTGAGCCGCAGAAAAACCAGGCAGGCGCCCAGCGACACGCGCTTGTTGCCATCGACGAACGGATGGTTGCGACAGAGGAAAAACAGATACGCGGCGGCCACCTCGACGAGGTCCGCATACGCCGATCTTCCTCCAAAGCCCGCCTGCGGCGCCGCCACCGCCGACTCCAACAACGCCACATCGCGGATGCCGGCACTCCCGCCAAACGACGCGATGGCCTCCGCGTGGATCTGGCACACGATCTCGACGCTCAGGTGAAAGCACGCATCCGGCGTCGGGTTCATGCCAGCTTCCTCATGGTGCGGGCATAGTCCTTCATCGTCGCCTGAATCGTCGCGGCGATCACCTCCTTGGATGGCGCCTTGCGTACCGGCGTCAGCGTGATCGTGCCGCCTTCGT
>LUYR01000595.1 GCA_001603335.1 Rhodospirillales bacterium Alpha_05
GCCTTCGCCAGCGCGTCGCTGCGGATGCCGGCGGCGAGCGCGTCCTCGGCGGCCTTGAGCGTGTCGATGCGCGCGGTCGCGGCGGCGAACCACTGTGCGCCGGTGACGCCCTTGAGGTCGCCGCTCTCCTGCGCCGCGAGCGCGATGCCGCGGTACTCTTCCAGGCGTTTTTCCGCTTCGCTCGCGAGCGCGACGGCGATGACGTCGCTACCCACCGGACCCACCATGCGTCTTGCCACGCGGAAGTTGACGTCTTGCTGCGCGCCGATCGCCACGAAGTCGTGATAGAGCTGATTCGAGAACTTGCCCGAGCCGAAGCCCGCCGCGCCGCGCGCGCGCTCGATTCCGGCGAGGTCCTTGCCGCGGAGGAAGATGCCGAAGCCGGAAATCTCGCGGGCGAGTTGCTCGTCGGGGGAAATTTGGGCGATGCCGTCGACGACGTCGAGGAGGGTCGAGATCAGCTGGGTGTAGCTCGTCACCTCGGCGGCGCGGGTGATGGCGAAGCCGTCGACCTTGCGACGTAGCGCGTCGAGGTCCTGGAACGCGCGGCGTGCGGCGACGGTCTGCTTCGCCAAGCCCATCGCTTCGCCTTCCTTCGCACCGGTCTGGAATTCACCCGCCGCCGCATCGACCTCCTTGCGGAACTTCGTTCCTTCGCACCGGTCTGGAATTCACCCGCCGCCGCATCGACCTCCTTGCGGAACTTCGTTACCTCGGCGGCGAACGCCGCGCCCTTGCTGTCGAGGAAGCCGGCCGATGCGCCGCGTTCCTTTTGCAGGCCATGCACCAGATTACCCACCAACCCGGCGGTGGTGCTGAGCACTGCGACGCGGTCGAGGTCGCGGGCGTGATTGAGCTTGTCGATGCCGATCTGCGCGGCGGTGAGGGTGAGCACCAGCAGCGGCACCGCGGCCATCATCCAGATCCGCTGGCCGATGCGCAGGCGGGAGAGAAGGCCGGGTCTGTCCATCGCATCGGCGGGAATCTTGCCTTCGGCGACCATCTGGTCGCGGGCGCTGACATCGCCGACGAGAACGTGGTCGAGCAGCCAGCGATGCAGGTAGTCGAGCACCATCTGGCGCGGGATCCGCCGCTCGCCGGATTTCGCCTCCAACGCGAGTCGATCGAAGAACGCGTCGGTCTCGCGGTGGTGGTGGATATGCTGCTCCGCCTCGGTCGGCGTCATCGTGGCGTTGAGGAGTTTCTCTTCGCGCGCGAAGTGTTCGTGCAGGTGGGCGCGCAGCCGCGCGAGTTCGGCGTCGAACTCCGCCTGAGGTTTCGCTTCGGCGTTCAGTGCGTTCAATTTGTTGATGAAATCGACGAGCTTGCGATGGTCGTCGTCGAGTTGGGGGATCCCCAAAGAAAACGCATCACTCCAGACCAGCAACGGTGCAACAGATGCCATCGACTTCCCCCCTGATTGCTGAACGAGTCCAAAATCCAGCGCGGCGGTCTTCTACGGGCAACGCTGAAAAGTAGAAGGAGAGACATCGTACGACAAACGCGCGTGCGCGTGTAGGGGGTGTAATTGGTAAAATTATCGCATAAGGAGAAGTCGCGGAATCCCGTGCGGGGATTTCCGCGACCCGTCGATTGCGGTCAGGCGGATTGCACGCCGCGTAGAAACTCTCCGATCCGCTGGCGCAAGATCGCGGTTTCCTTGTCCATGATCCGTGCAGCTTCAAGAACTTCGCGCGACGCATCGCCGGTCTCGGCGGCGGCCTGGGTGACGCCCGAGATGCCGCTCGCCGCTTCCTGGGTGCCCGCCGCCGCCTGTTGGACGTTTCTGGCGATTTCGTTGGTGGCGGCGCTCTGCTCCTCCACCGCCGAGGCGATCGCGGCGGAAATTGCGCCGATGCGGTCCATCTGTCCGGCGATGCCGCTGATCGCGACCTCGGCGTCCTTCACCTTGCTCTGCACCGAGCCGATCTGGTTCTGGATGTCCTCGGTCGCCTTGCCTGTCTGGTTGGCAAGGTTCTTCACCTCGCCCGCCACCACCGCGAAGCCCTTACCCATTTCGCCGGCGCGCGCCGCCTCGATCGTGGCGTTGAGGGCGAGGAGGTTGGTCTGGCTGGCGATGTCGGTGATCAGATTGATCACCTCGCCGATGCGCGCCGATGCCTGGGTGAGCTGCCCCATGGTGTCCTGCGCCCGCGCCATTTCGCCCTGCACGGTGGCCGAGAGTTCGCTCGACGCCGCGACCTGGCGGGCGATCTCGTGGATCGCCGCCGAGAGCTCTTCCGCCGCGGTGGCGACGGTCTGGACGTTGGCGGAAGCCTGCTCGGTGGCGGCGGCGACCGCGCTCGACTGCTCGGTGGTGCTGCTCGCGGTCTGGGCGAGGCCATGGGCCGTGGAATTGAGGGTGCCGGTCGCGCTTCCGAGGGTCTGGAGAATCTCTTCGGAGGCGGCCTGGAACGACGCGATCAGGCTTTCGACGGTGGCGGCACGGCGCGCCCGCGCCTCCTGCTGACGCGTCTGTTCGGCGCCGAGCCGATCGGCCTCCTGCTTGTTGGCGCGGAAGACCTCGACCGATTTCGCCATCGCACCGATTTCGTCGCGATTGCCGAGACTCGGGATGGTGACGTTCGCATTGCCGTGCGCGAGTTCTTCCATCGCGGCGGTCATCTCGGAAATCGGCTTGGTGATCAGCTTCTGCCCGATCCACCGCGCGATCACCACGCCGATCACCAGGCCCGCCGCCATGACCACGCCGAGGATCGTTACGAGGGTGGTGAAGAACCGGGTGAGGTCGGCGTTGAGCGCCGCCATCTGGGCGCTGATGCGTTCGGCGCGGCTGACGATCTCGGTATTGAGCGCCTTGCGGTTGTTGCGGTTGTCGTCGTTGTTGCCGTAGGCGTCGGCAGCCGGGCCGCCGCCTTCGCGGGCGCGCTTGACGGTTTCGGTACGGAAGGCGACGAAGCCCTTCACCGCGGTCTCGAGGGCGGCGAAGCTCGCGGCCTCGCTCGACGGAGAGGCGGCCTTCCACGCGGCGACGTCGGTTTGAAGGGTCTCGAGGTTCTTAAGCAGCGGCTTGGCGAACTTCTCGACGTCGGCGGGCGATTTGGCCATGTAGAGGCCGCGGCTGTCCATCACCACCGCGATTACGCTCTTGTCGACCCGTTCGGCGAGCACCGCACGCTGTCCGGTGGCGAGCATCTCGTTGGTGCGGATCTCGAAAACCCACATGCCGTAGATCCCGACGAGGCCGATGGTCAAAGCGATCGTCCCGAGGACCAGCCCGAGAAGGTTCACTTTCCATTTGATCGAAAGGTTGTTCATCCATCCCGCTCCCGGCCCCGATTGCTTGGGGCTCTTCGACCGTGTGTGCTCCCGTGCACGACAGCTTACAGTTTATCATGACATTACTAATGCAGCTTCGATTACGTAAAGATTAAGACGATCGGCATAAAAAAACCGGCCTTTCGGCCGGTTTTTCAACGGATGGGTGAGCCTTTAGAGACCGGCAATCCGCTTCAGGATGTCGGCGCGGCGCTGGGCGTGCGTCACCGCATGGCCGACCATTTCCTTGTAGGTCGCGGGGTCGGCGTGCTCGGTGATGCGGAAGCGGGTTTCCGCTTCCATGAAGCCGCCGATGTCCATCGTCGCGGTCTTGGCGTCGAGCGAGAGCGGGTTCTCCTCGGTGCCGAGCAGGCGCGGGTCGTAGCGGTACAGCGGCCAGTAGCCGGATTCCACCGCGAGGGTCTGGCGTTGCAGGCCGCAGGCCATGTCGTAGCCGTGCGCGATGCAGTGGGCGTAGCCGATCACCAGGGAGACGCCGTCGTACGACGCGGCCTCCTGCAACGCCTGGACGGTCTGCACGTCCTTCGCGCCGAAGGAAACCGAGGCGGTGTAGACGTCGCCGTAGGACATCGCCATCAGGCCGAGGTCCTTCTTCGGCCGCGCCTTGCCGCCGACGGCGAACTTCGCCGCGGCACCCGTCGGGGTGGACTTCGAGGCCTGGCCGCCGGTGTTGGAATAGACTTCCGTATCCAGCACCAGGATGTTGACGTTGCGGCCCGAGGCGAGGACGTGGTCGAGGCCGCCGTAGCCGATGTCGTAGGCCCAACCGTCGCCGCCGACGATCCAGATCACCCGTTCGACCAGGGTGTCGGCGATTTCCAACAGGCGCTTCGCGGCGAGGTCGTCCGCGCTCGCGATCGCCGCCTTCAGCTCGACGACGCGGGCACGCTGCGCCCGGATCCCGGCTTCGGTGGACTGATCGGCGGTGAGGAGTTCCTCGACCAGACGCTCGGGCAGGCGGTCGGCGATAGCCGCCACCAGGGCGCGGGCCATCTGGCGCTGATGATCCACCGCGAGGCGGAAGCCGAGGCCGAACTCGGCGTTGTCCTCGAACAGCGAGTTCGCCCACGCCGGACCGCGACCGTTGGCGTCGGTGGTGTAGGGCGTGGTCGGCAGATTGCCGCCGAAGATCGACGAGCAGCCGGTGGCGTTGGCGATCATCAGGCGGTCGCCGAACAGCTGGGTGAGGGTCTTGATGTAGGGCGTCTCGCCGCAGGCGAGGCACGCACCCGAGAACTCGAACATCGGCGTGATCAGCTGCGCCGTCTTGATGTTGATATTCGGCAGGTTGGCGCGGTCGAAGTCGGGCAGGGCGAGGAACGCGTCGAAGTTGGCCTTCTCCTGCTCGAGCAGCGGCGCCTTCTCGGCCATGCTGAGGGCCTTGTGGTCCGGCTCGTCCTTGATCTTGCCGGGGCGGCAGGCCGCGACGCAGACGCCGCAGCCGGTGCAATCCTCAGGCGCGACCTGAAGCACGTAGGCGCCGCCCTTCATCTCCGCGCCGCGATAGACGAGCGACTTCAAGTCCGCACCGGCGGTCGCCAGGTCTTCCTGGCTGACCAGTTTGGCGCGGATCGCGGCGTGTGGGCAAACCATCGTGCATTTGTTGCATTGACGACAAGCTTCCGGATCCCAGACCGGGATTTCGTCGGCGATGTTGCGCTTTTCGAACTTCGCGGTGCCGACCGGCCAGGTGCCGTCCACCGGGAAGGCGGAAACCGGCAAGAGGTCGCCCTTGCCCGCGAGCATCATCGCGGTGACGCGCTTGACGAAGTCGGGCGCGTCGGCGGGCACGATCGGCGGCAGTTCGCGGCCGTTGACCACGTTCGGCACCGGCACCTCGAACAGGTTGGCGATCGAGGCGTCCACCGCGGCGTAGTTCTTTTCGACGATCTTCATCGACTTGCGGCCGTAGGTCTTCTCGATCGCGTGCTTGATCGCGTCGATCGCCTCGTCGCGGGGCAGCACGCCCGAGAGGGCGAAGAAGCAGGTCTGCATCACGGTGTTGATGCGGCGACCCATATCGGCTTCCTGCGCCACCTTGCGCGCGTCGATGGTGTAGACCTTGATCTGCTTGTCGAGGATTTCCTGCTGCACCGGGCCGGGGAGGCGATCCCAGACCTCGCTCGGCGCGAACGGGGTGTTGAGCAGCAGCGTCGCGCCCTTGCCCGCGATGCCGAGCACGTCCACCCGGTCGAAGAAGACGAAGTGGTGGCAGGCGACGAAGTCCGCGCCGTCGATCAGGTAGGGCGCGTGGATCGGGGTGGGGCTGAAGCGCAAGTGGGAGACCGTGAGGCCGCCCGACTTCTTCGAGTCATAGACGAAGTAGCCCTGCGCGAACAAATCGGTGTTCTCGGCGATGATCTTGATCGAGTTCTTGTTCGCGCCGACGGTGCCGTCGGAACCGAGGCCATAGAACACCGCGCGCTTGGTGCCCGGCGTGCCGAGCGAGAACGGCGCGTCGGGAAGCGACAGGCCGGTGACGTCGTCGGTGATGCCGACGGTGAACGGGCGTTTCGGCTGGGCCTTCTTCAGCTCGTCGAAGATCGCCTTGACCATGCCCGGAGTGAATTCCTTCGACGACAGGCCGTAGCGGCCGCCGGTGATCACCGGCATCTCGGCCATCGGCATCCGGCCGTCCTGCTGCGCCTGCTGGAACGCGGCGACGACGTCGAGGTAGAGCGGCTCGCCCGGCGCGCCCGGCTCTTTGCAGCGGTCCATCACCGCGATCGCCTTGACCGTCTTCGGCATCGCGGCGACGAGCAGGGAAGCGGGGAAGGGGCGATAGAGGCGGAGGTTGATCACGCCGACCTTTTCGCCGTTCGCATTGAGCTTGGCGGCGGTCTGCTGCGCGGTTTCCGCGCCCGAGCCCATGATCACCACGACGCGCTCGGCGTCCGGCGCGCCCGCATACTGACAGAGCGAGTAGGCGCGGCCGGTGATCTTGGCGAAGCGGTCCATCTCCGCCTGCACCAGGCCGGGGAGGGCGTTGTAGTAGGGGTTCCGGGCTTCTTGCGCCTGGAAGAAGGTGTCGGGGTTCTGCGCGGTGCCGCGCACCACCGGGTGATCGGGCGAGAGCGCGCGGCGGCGGGTTTCGGTGACGAGGTCATCGTCGATCATCCGGCGCAGCTGGTCGTCCATCAGGTATTCGATTTTGGCGACCTCGTGCGAGGTGCGGAAGCCGTCGAAGAAGTGCAGGAACGGCACCCGGCTGCGCAGCGTCGCGGCATGCGCGACCGCGGCCATGTCCTGGGCTTCCTGCACCGAGGCGGAGGCGAGCATGGCGAAGCCGGTCTGGCGGCAGGCCATCACGTCGGATTGGTCGCCGAAGATCGAGAGCGCGTGGGTGGCGAGGGTGCGGGCCGAGACATGCATCACGAACGGCGTCAGCTCGCCCGCGATCTTGTACATGTTCGGGATCATCAGGAGCAGGCCCTGCGACGCGGTAAAGGTGGTGCCGAGCGCACCCGCCTGGAGCGCCCCGTGGACCGCGCCCGCCGCGCCGCCCTCCGACTGCATTTCGGTGACCTCGGGGATGTCGCCCCAGATGTTCGGCTTTCGCTCGAACGACCACTGATCCGCAAGTTCGCCCATCGTCGAGGATGGGGTGATCGGATAAATCACCGCGATTTCGCTGGCGCGGTAAGCGACTGAGGCACACGCCTCGTTGCCGTCGACGGCAATCCACTTTCCACTGGACACGGATGGCACTCCTGTTCCGGCTTGGACTTTAGGGATATGCATTAAAGCATAGGCATCCCCACACAACCATACTCTGTTCGGGTGGGTTTCCCATAAATCCCGTCCGAACCACCCTCAAGCATGCCTTCGGCGTCACACCGACAATCCGTCGACCGCTTTCTTCAAGATCTCGGCGCTGCGGCGCAAGGCCGCGCGTTCGCTCGCGTCGAGGGTCGGTCGCAGCGTCGAAATCACGCCTCCGGCCCCGACCACGCGCGGCAATGAAAGAGTTACGTCGCGCACGCCCTCCACATCCGCGGTCATCGCGGAAACCGAGAGCAGAACCCGCTCGTCCGAGCGGATCGCCTGCACTATGCGTGCCAGACCACCACCGATGCCGAACCAGGTCGCGCCCTTGCCGTCGATGATGGTGTAGGCGGCGCGGCGTACCGCGTCGTCGATCATCGCGCGGGCGGAGGCATCGAGCGGCCGCCCCTGCTGCTCGGCCATTTCGCTGACGGAAAGGCTCCCGGCGGTGGCGCCCGACCACCATAGCACTTCGGAATCGCCGTGCTCGCCGAGGACGTAGGCGTGCACCGAGGTCGGCGAGACCCCGAGGTGTTCGCCGAGCAGGGCGCGGAACCGCTGGGTGTCGAGAATCGTGCCCGAGCCGAACACCCGCCCGGCCGGCAATCCGGAGATGCGCGCGGCGATCTCGGTCATCACGTCGAGGGGATTGGAGGCGACCACGAGGATCGCGTCGGGGCAGGCGTTCAGCACCGCCGGGATGATCTCGCCGAAAACCTTGGCGTTGCGACCGAGGAGTTCGAGCCGGGTTTCGCCGGGGCGCTGGCCGACGCCCGCCGACAGCACCACCACGCCAGCACCGGTGAGGTCGGTGTATTTGCCCGCGCGCACCCGCACCGGGCGGCCGAGCGGCGTGGCATGGAGGATGTCGTGCGCCTGCGCGTTGGCGAGCGCCGCGTTGGCGTCCACCAAAACGATCTCGCTCGCCGCCCCGGTCAAGACCATGGCAAACGCCGCGGTCGCGCCGACGTTGCCGGCACCGACGATTCCGACCTTCATCAGGTCCTCGCTTTTTTCAAACCCCAGGGTCGGGAGCGTACTGCCGCCGCGCGCCGACGCAAAGGATTCTATCGGGGTTCCACAAGTCGCCGCCAATACCTTGAAGAAAATTGTGAATTTAGGTGAATTGGATTGATGGTGAAAAGATGTATCGAGACATCACCGGAAAACCCGAGAAGAAACGCTTCGCGATTCGCCCAAACCCGCGTCGTGGCGCGTGAAATTCGCCCCGAAGAGGCTCAGAGTCTTGTTTGACGCGAGGCCCGCCCCAGGTTGACAATACTACCCGGAAAGGCTACCACGGCCCCGCCTTTGCGGTTTCGCCGCCGCCGGGGATGCTATTCAAGGACTTTCGTGCATGTCGAACGAACCTCCCAGTTTTGCGCTGATTTCCGCCTTCGTCCCGAGGCGGGAGGCCTGAAGCGCCGGTAGAGGCGACGCGCCCCCGTCCGATGTTCCGCCAAGGGGACCGCCATGCTCACGTTGTTTCATTTCGACCAAGGGATCCTGCAGCAAACGCCGGTCGAAGGCGCGCTCGACGCGCTCCCGGAGCAGACCGTCTGGATCGACATCGTCCGCCCGACCCGCGACGACGAACAGGCGATGGCGCGGTTGCTCTCGGTCGAGATTCCGACCCACGAGGAAATGCAGGAGATCGAGGCCTCGAGCCGGTTGTATGAAGACGGCGGCGCGCTGGTGATGACCATGCCGGTGCTGACCCGGGCGATGACCGACGAGCCCGAAGCCGCCGCGGTCACCTTCATCCTCGCGGGCAGCCGCCTGATCACCGTGCGCTACGTCGACCCGCTGCCGTTCTCGATGTTCGTGCGCCGCCTGGCGCGCCAGTCCGCGCTGGTCTCGACCGGCGAGGTGGCGATGGTGGGGTTGCTCGAACAGATCGCCGACCGCCTCGCCGACGTGCTCGAAAGCGCGACCGCCGATCTCGAGGCGATTTCCCGCGACATCTTCCGCAAGGACGAGGTCAAGGGCGGCAACGACTTGAAGGAAATGTTGCAGCGCGTCGGGCGCGCCGGCGACCTCGCGACCAAGGCCAAGGACAGCCTCCTCGGCCTCAACCGGATGATGCTGTTCCTCGGCTCCCAGTCGGGGATTCACAAGGCGGTGAAGCAACGGATGAAGACCCTGATGCGCGACGCGAATTCGATCGCCGAGCACGCGACGTTTTTATCGACCAAGGTGGCTTTCCTTCTCGACGCAACCCTGGGTATGATCAACATCGAACAGAATAACGTCATCAAGGTTCTTACCGTCGCGTCCATCGCGTTTCTTCCGCCGACGCTGATCGGCAGCCTCTACGGCATGAACTTCGAATTCATGCCCGAGCTGCATTGGCGCTACGGCTATCTCATGGCGGTCGGGCTGATGCTGCTTTCCGCAGTCCTGCCGCTCCTCTACTTCCGCCGCAAGAAGTGGCTTTAACTTCATTCGATCAAAAAGACTCCGGCCCGAAAAATGCGCCGGTTCGATTGGGAGGACTTCTCGTGTCTACAGACGTTTCGCAACGCAAACCCGGCCTGCTCGGCCGCTGGAACGCCATTCCGCTGTGGCAAAAGATTCTCGCCGGCCTCGTGCTCGGCCTGATCGTCGGCTTGGTCTTCGGCCCGGCCGCCGCCAAGTTGAAGCCGATCGGCTCGGCGTTCATCGCCGGCATCAAGATGCTGATCGTGCCGCTGGTGTTCGTCTCCCTGGTGTGCGGCGTCACCTCGATGCGTGACCCGGCGAAGATGGGCCGCGTCGGCGTCAAGACCATCGTGCTCTATCTCTGCACCACCGCCGTCGCCATCGCCATCGGCCTCGGCCTCGGCACGGTGATGAACATGGGCGCGGGCGTCGGCATGGAATCCGCCAAGGCGATCGCGCCGAAGGCCGCTCCGTCGATCGCCGACATGCTGCTCGGGCTGATCCCGACCAACCCGATCGAGGCGATGAGCAGCGGCAACGTGCTGCAGGTGATCGTCTTCGCGATCCTCCTGGGTCTCGCCATCAATATGTCGGGCAAGGCGGGCGAAACCGTCCGCAACGGCTTCGAATCCCTCGCCGAGGTGATCTACAAGCTCACCTCCATCATCATCTGGTTCGCGCCGTTCGGCGTGTTCGCGCTGATGGCCTGGACCGCGGGCACCTATGGCCTCGACCTGCTGCTGCCGCTCGCGATGGTGATCGTGGCGGTCTACCTCGGCTGCCTGATCCACGCCTTCGTCGTCTACGGCGGCGCGCTCTGGGCGATGGGCCTCAACCCGCTGCTGTTCTTCAAGGGCGTGGCGGAAGCCGCCGCGGTGGCGTTCACCACCACCTCGTCGTCGGGCACCCTGCCGGTGTCGATGACCTGCGCGCGCAAGAACCTCGGCGTGTCGGACAGCGTCTCGGGCTTCGTGCTGCCCCTCGGCGCGACCATCAACATGGACGGCACCGCGCTCTACCAGGGCGTCTGCGCGCTGTTCGTGGCGCAGGTGTTCGGCGTCCATCTCTCGGGCGGCGACTACGTCACGATCATTCTCACCGCGACTCTCGCCTCGATCGGCACCGCCGGCGTGCCGGGCGCGGGCCTGATCATGCTGTCGCTGGTGCTGACCTCGGTGGGCCTGCCGCTCGAAGGCGTGGCGATCATCGCCGGCATCGACCGCATCCTCGACATGGCGCGCACCACCCTCAACGTCGTCGGCGATTCGATGGTGGCGACCCTGGTTGCGAAGTCGGAGGGCGAGCTCGATCTCGGCACCTTCAACAGCGGCCGCGACGTGGTCGGCGAGATCGGCTGATCCGGTCTTCCGCACCTCAGGAAAAGGGCGCCTCGCGGCGCCCTTTTTTCGTTTCAGGAGAGGGTGGCGAGCACCCGTTTGAAGCGGGCGCGGCGCTCGTCTTTTTCCGCGTCGGTCATCGCCTCGGGCTTGCCGACGCCCCAGATCGGCGCGGCTCCCGCAAGGTCGCTCATCCAGCGCGCGATGACGTGGACGTGGAGCTGGGTGACGACGTTGCCGAGCTGGGCGATGTTCATCTTCTCGGCGGCGTATTCCGCCTTGATCGCCGCGCCGACGCGGCAGATCAGCTCCATGAAGTTTGCTTCCGCGTCCTTCGGCAGGTCGAAGAGTTCGCTCGCGCCCGGGTGCTCGGGCACCAGGATCATCCAAGGGAAGCGCGCGTCGTTCATCATCCGCGCCTGGACGCCGCGGATCGTCGCGAGGTGTTCGCTGTCCGCCGCGAGGCGGGGATCGAGGACGAATTCGGTCATCGGGATCTCCATATGAAAACGGCCGGGGCGTCGCCCCGGCCGGCAACCGGTTTCAAAGATAGTCTCAGTCGTCGGCGCGCGCGACCGGCGCGAGACGCGGCTCGATCCAGAGCGCGTTCAGGATGCCGAAGGCACAGGCGAGGCCGAGGCCGAGAACCCAGGTGAAATACCACATATCGAAGCCTCCTTGTTAATAGCCGTGCCCGGCGTCGTCGGGCTGGAGCTTGCCGCGCAGGACATGGAAGATGTAGCTGGTGTAGGCGAGGATGATCGGCACGAAGATCACCGCGCACACCGCCATCACGAACAGGGTGCGGTGGCTCGACGACGAATCCCAGACCGTAAGGCTGGCGGCGGGTTCGAGGCTCGAGGGGATGATGAACGGGAACAGGCTCATCCCGGCGGTGACGATCACCCCCGCGAGGCCGAGGCCGCTGCTGATGAAGGCGAGGCCTTCCTTCCGCATCACCGTGAGCCCCGCCGCGCCGAGCAACCCGGCGATGCCGAGGATCGGCGCCAGCGCCGCGATCGGCATCCGCGAATAGATGTCGGTCCAGAGGCCGGGGGCGGTGGTGACGGTCTTCAACAGCGGGTTGGACGGACCGGCCGGGTCGACCACTGAGGTGATCGCGTAGCCGGTGATGCCCGAGGCGATCCAGAGACCGGCGAGGACGAACGCCGCGACCGAAACCGGCGCGAAGATCGTCACCGCGCGGCGGGTGCGGGCGGCGACCTCGCCGTCGGTCTTGAGGATCAGGTAGGTGCCGCCGTGGGCGACGAGCATGGTCAGGCTGACCACGCCCGCGAGCAGGCCGAACGGGTTCAGGAGTTCGAACAGGCCCGAGCCCTCGTAGAAGATCCGCTGGTCGGCGTCGATGGTGAAGGGCACGCCGACGAACAGGTTGCCCACCGCGACGCCGAACACCAATGCCGGGACCGCGCCGCCGATGAACAGGGCGATGTCCCAGTTACCACGCCAACGCGGCGACTTCAGCTTGCTGCGGAAGTCGAAGCCGACCGGCCGCAGGATCAGCGACGCCAGCACCAGGAACATCGCGATGTAGAAGCCGGAGAACGCGGTGGCGTAGATCGGCGGCCACGCGGCGAAGATCGCGCCCGCGCCCAAGATCAACCAGACCTGGTTGCCTTCCCAGACGGTGCCGACCGAGGAGATCACCATCCGCCGCTCGCCGTCGGTTTTGGCGACGAAGGGCAGGAGTGCGGCGACGCCGAGGTCGAAGCCGTCCATGATCGCGAAGCCGATCAGCAGCACGCCGAGCAGCGCCCACCAGATCACGCGCAAAGTCGGGTAGTCGATGATGTCGTAGAGCATGATCTCAGACTCCCTTGGCGGCGGCGGTGGCGGCGACGGGTTCGGGGCTGTTGATGCCGAGAACTTCCACCGGCCCCATCAGGATGGTGCGGCGCATCAGGAACACGTCGATCACCGCGAGGGTGGAGTAGAACGCGACGAAGCCGAACAGGGTGAAGCCGACCTTGACCACCGACAGGCTGGACGCGGCGAGGAATGTGGGCAGGACGTCGGCGATCGCCCAGGGCTGGCGGCCGTATTCGGCGACGATCCAGCCGAGCTCGGCGGCGAGCCAGGGGAGCGGCAGGCTCCACACCAGAATCCTGAGGAACCACGGCTTGTCGAACTCGAGCTTGGCCGAGAAGTAGAACGCCGCGGCGAACGCGAGGATGAAGTAGAAGCCCAAGCCCACCATCAGGCGGAAGGTCCAGAACAGCGTCCCGACGTCGGGGATGGTGGAGTTGGCGGCCTTCGCCACCAGGGCGGCGTCGGCGGTTTCCGGGCTGTCGGTGAACTTCCTCAGCAGCAGGGTGTGGCCGAGGTCGCCCTTGGTCGCGTCGAAGATCTCGCGGGCTTCGGCATCGTTCGGGTCGGCGCGCAGGCGCTTCAACGCAACCAGGGCTTGCTTGCCGTTTTCGATACGCTCGGCGGCTTCCTGCGCCAGATCCTTGATGCCGGGCAGGGCGGTGTCGATCGAGCGGGTGGCGATCAGCCCGAGCATCCACGGCACCTTGACCTCATAGTGGGTCTCCTGCGCCTTGGAATCCGGGATGCCGAACAGGGTGAATCCGGCGGGGGCAGGCTCGGTCTCCCACATCCCCTCGATCGCGGCGAGCTTCATCTTCTGGTGGCTCGAAACCGTGTAGCCGCTCTCGTCGCCCAGCACCACCACCGACAGCGCCGAGGCGAGGCCGAAGGACGCGGCGACGACGAACGAGCGGCGCGCGAAACCGACGTGACGGCCACGCAGCAGGTACCACGAGCTGATCGAGAGCACGAACATCGCGCCGGTGACGTAGCCCGCGCTCACGGTGTGGACGAACTTCGCCTGCGCCACCGGGTTGAAGATGATCTCGAAGAACGACGACAGCTCCATCCGCATCGTCTGGAAGTTGAACTCCGCGCCGACCGGATACTGCATCCAGCCGTTGGCGATCAAAATCCACAGCGCCGAGAGGTTGGAGCCGATGGCCACCAGCCATGCGGTGGCGAGGTGGGCGCGCGGGCTCAACTTATCCCAGCCGAACAGGAACAGGCCGACGAACGAACTTTCGAGGAAGAACGCCATCAGGCCTTCGATCGCGAGCGGCGCGCCGAAGATGTCGCCGACGTAGTGCGAGTAATAGGACCAGTTGGTGCCGAACTGGAATTCCATGGTGATGCCGGTGGCGACGCCCATGGCGAAGTTGATGCCGAAGAGCTTGCCCCAGAACTGGGTCATGTCCTTCCACACCGCCTTGCCGGTCATCACGTAGACCGATTCCATGATCGCCAGGATCAGCGACAGGCCGAGAGTCAAAGGAACGAACAAAAAGTGATACAGCGCCGTCATCGCGAATTGCAGGCGCGACAGGTCTACGACGGAGTGGTCGATCATTGGATTTCTCCCCGGGAGGTGCCGTCGGTTTCGGCGGCGACGAGCTTCGCCGCCATGTCGTCGGCGACGACCTCGTGAGTCATCGGGCCGAACCAGAGAATTCTGGCGGTCAGGAGGATGGCGATTTTCAGCAGGAGGACAGGCGCCAGCGCACGGGCAAGGCGGGAGCGCGGGCGAACCAGATTGGCAAGCGCCGAGGCGAGAATGGAGAGGACGCGCGGCATGTGGGAATGTCCGAAGTTCAGTACCCAACCCTTGGGATAGGACAATTTGCGCGCATTAGCAAACCCGAATTCGGAGAAAATAGTGCAATTTTATCGAGAGGTTAGACCAGTATGCGAACGCGCCTAGGGCGCGCTCGCAGGCATACCCGAGAAAACCACACGGAAATCAGGGCTTTCCGCCTCACACCCATATGGGCAGCATCGCGCCGATGAAAAGGTCATGGCGTGGCGAGGGCGATGTCCCACGCATGGGCGAAGCCGCGATAGTGCCGCGGATCGGCCGAAATCGCGCCGCGACGGCCGACGATGGCGGCGGCGAACTCCTGCGCGCGCGCCAGAGTCGTGCCGAGCTCCCAGCCGCTCAGCAGGCCGAGGATGGTCGCGGCGGCGAAGGCATCGCCCGCGCCGACCGGATCGACGACGATCT
>LUYR01000596.1 GCA_001603335.1 Rhodospirillales bacterium Alpha_05
GTATATGGCGGACCCGATGGTTCCCGCGGCCGAGGCGGACAACCCGGTGGTCTTCACGGCAGGGCCGCTGACGGGCGCGCCGATGGACGGGTTCGACCGTGGGACCGCCGTCTTCAGGATGCCGGACGGTGCGGGAATCGGAACGGTACGTCTCGAAGGAGCCTTTCCCGTAGCGCTCAAGAAGAGCGGATTCGACGCGATTGTCGTCATGGGAGCGTCGGAAGCCCCGTCGCTGCTCTCCGTCGACGACGACGAGGGGGCGCAGGTCGTGGACGCCGGGGATATCTGGAACTCCGAGGCCGAGGAGACGGAGGACGCGATCTCGGAGACGCTCAGCGGAGAGGGGTACGGCATCCTCGCGATCGGGAACGCGGAAGGGGAGGACGAACTGTCGCCCTTTGAATCGGTCCTCTCGGACAAGCGCCTGAAGGCCGTCGTCGTCCAGGGAACGTCGGAACCCGAATTCGCGGACCCGAAGGCCATGAGGCGCCTCGCGGGCGACGGCGCTCCGGAGGAGGACGTTTCGTTGCCGTGGATGACGGGAACGGCCGGAAATCCGGACGGCCGCATGGCCGGAATCCTCTCGGCCGCGGTCGGATGGCAGTATTCCGAAAGCGAGCTGAAAGCGGCTGCGGAACGAGTCTCGACGCTCTCCCGGGCCGTTGACGCGGGATTCGGCAACGACGCCGACGCCGACCCGATTCCAGCCGGGACGCTTCTCCGGCTCGGGCTCGAGTGGCTCCTGTAACGCGATGACGCGACCGGGGGGCGAGGACGTGATGCGTTTCCAGCCCCCCGGATTCGTTTTTCGCCCCTATGCGATGCGCACCGCCAGGTGGAGCGCCGCGTCGAGCATGATGTCGGCCCCCTTCGCGATATCCGCGTAGTCGGTCCATTCCTCGGGGCAGTGGCTTCGTCCGCCCCGGCTCGGGACGAAGACCATTCCGACGGGCGCGAGCCGCGACATGACCATCGCGTCGTGTCCCGCGCCGCTCACGATCCTCCGGGCGCTGTAGCCGCGGCCGCGGGCCGAATCCTCGAACGCGCCGACGATCTCCGGATGCATCGCGACGGGCGGGATCAGAACCTTTTCGTCCATTCGCCACCCGAGTCCGTCGCGCGCGGCGATGCATCCCATGAGCGTCTTCATGTCGTCTATGACGCGCGTCATGCGCGATTCGTCGAAGGAACGGATGTCCATCGTGAATGTCGCGGTCTCAGGGACGATATTCGCACCGCCCGGCGAGACGGCCATCTTTCCGACCGTGCCGACCGTCCCTTCCCCTTCCCGCCGCGCCGCCGCCTGAAGCGCGAGGACGACCTCAGCCGCCGCCGCCAGGGCATCCTTCCGGAGCGTCATCGGCGTGGAGCCCGCGTGGTCCGCGCGTCCCGCGAAGGCGGCCTCGAACTGGCTCACGCCGACGATCGCACTCACGACTCCGAGGTCGATTCCTTCGGTTTCGAGGACGGGTCCCTGTTCGATGTGGAGTTCAAGGAAGGCCGCGATCGACCCGGGCGCCCTTCGGGCCGTCGCGAAACGTTCCGGGGCGAAGCCGGAATCGCGGAGCACCGAACGGAGCGTCCTGCCGTCCCGATCTTTGAAGGCGTCGAGATGCGTGTCCCCGAGAAGTCCGGTCATCGCCCGGCTTCCGTAAAGTCCGCACGCGAAACGCGCTCCCTCCTCCTCGACGAGTGCGGCGAACTCCATCGGCTTTTCCGTGACGACGTCGTGGTCGCGCAGGATACGCGCGATTTCGAGGGCCGTCGAGACGCCCGCGTCGCCGTCGAACGCGCCTCCGTTCGGCACGGAGTCGAAGTGCGACCCCACGACGACCGGCGGCGCGTCGTCCCTTTGCCCCTCGCGTCTTCCGAAGAGATTTCCCGCGCCGTCCTCCCTGGTGCGGAGTCCGGCGCTCTCCATCTCGCCGCGGATGTAGGCGCGCGCCTTCCGGTCTTCGTCCGAGAAGCTGTACCGGGTCACCCCGGCGCCCGGCGTCGCTGTGAAGGC
>LUYR01000597.1 GCA_001603335.1 Rhodospirillales bacterium Alpha_05
GCCATCAGCTCGCGCACCCGCTGGTCGGTCACCGGCGGCGACGCGCGGTCGTGGCGCAGCGCGGCGAGGGCGGCGAAGTGGTCGAACAGTTGCGGCACGTCCTCGCGCCGTTCGCGCAGCGGCGGCAGCTTCACCGTCGCGACGTTGAGGCGGAAGTAGAGGTCGGCGCGGAAGCGCCCGGCGCGGCTCTCCTCGGCAAGGTCGAGCTTGGTCGCGGCGACGACACGGAAATCCACAGGAATCTGCGCGTTGGAGCCGAGGTGTTCGACCACCCGCTCCTGCAGCACGCGGAGGAACTTGATCTGCAACGCCATCGGCATGCTCTCGATCTCGTCGAGGAACAGGGTGCCACCCGCCGCGTGCTCGATCTTGCCGAGGCGCTTACGCGCCGCGCCGGTGAACGCCCCCGCCTCGTGGCCGAAGATCTCGCTCTCGAACAGGGATTCCGGCAGGCCGCCGCAGTTGAGCGCGACGAAGTTGCCGCGACAGCCGGAAAGATCGTGGATGCAGCGCGCCACCAGCTCCTTGCCGGTGCCGGTCTCGCCGTGGATCAGCACGTCGGCGCGGCTCGGCGCGATCCGCGTGATCGTCTCGCGCACCCGCGCCATCGCCTCGGAGCGGCCGATGATCCGCGCGTCGAGACCGCCGAGGCTTGCAAGCTGTCGCCGCAGACCCCGCACTTCGAGCGCCAACGCCCGCTTGTCCAGCGCGCGCCGCACCACCTCGACCAGGAGCTGGGAGGAGAACGGCTTTTGGATGAAGTCGTAGGCGCCGTCGCGCATCGCCTGCACCGCCGTGGCGACGTCGCCGTGGCCGGTGATCAGGATCACCGGCAGGGTCGGGTCGAGCGCCACGACCTCGCGCATCAGCGAAAGGCCGTCCTTCCCCGGTAGCCAGATGTCGGAGACGATCACCCCGGCGAACTCGGGGCCGATCACCCGCTGCGCCTTCTCCGCCGAGGCCGCGCCGAGCACCTTCAAGCCCTCGAGGGCGAGAGCCTGGACGCAGCCGAGGCGGACGTCCTCGTCGTCCTCGATCACCAGTACGTCGACCGCGTCATCCATCTGCCCGTTCCTCCCCGGTTTGCAGCGGCAGTTCGAGGGTGAACAGCGCGCCGCCGCCGTCGCGGTTGGTGGCGCTCAAGGCGCCGCCGAAGCCCCTGGCGATGTCCGCCGAAATCGCAAGGCCGAGCCCGAGGCCGCCGCCGTTCTTCTTGGTGGTGAAGAACGGCTCGAAGATCTTGGCCTCCATCTCCGGCCCCAGCCCGACGCCGTTGTCGGCGACCCGCACCACCGCCTGGCCCTCGCGCTCTTCCCACGACACCGTCACCTGCGGCGCGTCGGCCCCGGCGGTGGCGTCGATGGCGTTGCCGATCAGGTTGACGAGAATCTGCTCGACCCGCACCGCGTTCGCCTGCGCCACCACCGCCTCGGGCGGCGGCGAAATCTCCACCCGCGTCGCCTCGCGGCTGAGACGATGGCCGAGGATCGCGAGCGCGTTGTCGACCGACCGGCCGATTTCGACGTCTTCGAGGTCGCCGGCCGAGCGCCGCGCGAACGACCGCAGCCGCTCGGTCAAAATCCCCATGCGCGCCACCAGATGGGTGATGCGGTCGAGGTTGAAGCGGGTGGTCTCGATGTCGCCGCGTTCAAGGAAGCGCACCGCGTTTTCCGACAGTGTGCCGAGGGCGGCGAGGGGCTGGTTGAGCTCGTGCGAGATCCCCGCCGAAAGCTGGCCGATCACCGCGAGGTTCTCGGTGCGGATCAACTCCTCCTGCATCGACTTCAACTGCTGCGCCGCCTGGATCCGCTCGGCGATCTCGACCTCGAGGTTGCGGTTGATTTCGCGAAGTTCGGCGTTGCGCGCCTCGACCTTGGATTCCAGCTCCTCGTTGGCGCGTTCGAGGGCTGCGCGGGCGGCGTCGCGCTCGATCAGGTAGCGGCGGAACACGTCCACCGCCGCCGCCATCCGGCCGATCTCGTTCGGCCCTTCGAGGCCGCTCACCGAGGCGGTGCGGTCACCCTCGGCGAGGCGGTGCATGGTGTCGGTGATGCGTTCGATCGGACGGCTGACGCCGCGCACCACCACCGCAACGAAGGTCACCATCAGCCCCAGCGCGCAGAGGAACAGGCTGAGGGTGAGGCGCATGGCGCGGTCGAAGGTGGCCACCGCCTCCGCGCCCGAGCGGTCCGCGCCGCGATTGTTGAACTCGATGTCGGCATTGACCTGGTCCTTCACCAGATTGAAGCCCCAGCGCGACTTGTCGTTGATCAGGAACGACAGTTCGGCGGGCGCCAGGGTGGCGAGGTTGGCGCGGATTTCCGCCTCCTCGTCGAGGTAGCGCCGCCACAGTCGGCGGATGTCGCGCAGGTTCTGGAGTTCGGTGGGCGAGGTGGCGAGGCGGTGCTCGAGGATTTCGAGCAGGTCCTCGGCGTCGTCGCTGCGTTCCTCTGCGGCGGTGAAGATCTGTTCCCGCTCCGCCGGATCGTCGGTGAAGATCGCGCGGACGAAGCGCAGGCGGTGACTGGAAATCCGGTAGTTGACCTCGGAGAGCAGGCGCACCGTCGGCATCCAGCGGGTGTGCAGCTCGCGCGTGGCGCGGTCGACGGTGGACATCGCGGTGTACGACAACGCCCCCACCGCGACGAGAAGCAGCAGGCTCAGCGCCATCGCGGTGATCAGTCGCGCGCGCACGGTGACGCCCATCAAAGCCTGCAAATCCGCCTCCCGTGCCAGTCGCCCGGGGGATGATAGAGCCGCCCTCGCGCGCGCCGCAACGCCTTCCGCGAGGCCGCTCCGGGGCGATTTCCGGAAATCCGGAAGGGGTTTTCCGGGTGATTCCGGTTTTCCGGAACGCGCTCCCGCCCCTCCCAAAATATTCAATTCGAAATCAACGCGTTAACAGGAGATTCCGGCGTGGCACGCGGGTTGCGGAGGAGAGTGCGGGCCGAAATTTTTTCGGGGGAGAAAAGCGGCCCGGAACCCTCCCCCCCACGTCAAACGGCTCAACGCATAACAAGAAAATCTTGGCGGTCACCCATCGGGGCAGTCGACCCGGTCGACGCACCCCAGTCCGGCGATCCTTTGGAGGCAATTCTATGCTGGCGCTTTTAGGTTTCGGTATGATCGGCGTGATCATTTTCCTGCTGATCCAGGAAAAGCTGCATCCCGCCGTGGTGTTCGTCATCGTTCCGGTGATCGCCGCGCTGCTCGCGGGCACGGGCATGGTCGAGCTCGGTAAGTTCGTCACCACCGGCGTCACCAAGACGATGAGCGTCGCGGTGCTGTTCATCTTCTCGATCACCTACTTCTGCGTGATGAACGACGCCGGGATGTTCGACAAGATGGTCGACACCCTCACCCGCAAGGCCGGCAACAACGTCGTCCTGGTCACCGTCGCGACCACCGTGATCGCGATCATCGGTCACCTCGACGGGGCGCTCGCCTCCACCATCCTGATCACCTGCCCGGCGATGCTGCCGGTCTACCGCCGCCTCAACATGCGCCCGGTGGTGATGCTCGCCTGCATCGGTGCGGCGATGTCGATCATGAACCTCGTGCCCTGGGGCGGGCCGACGGCGCGCGTCGGCGCGATCACCGGGGTGGACGTGCGCGAGCTTTGGGTCGCGATGATCCCGGTGCAGGCGATCGGCCTGGTGATCACCCTCGGCTTCGCGGTCTACATGGGCATCATCGAAAAGCGCCGCGGCGCGGGCTACCTCTCCGACGCCGAGCTCTGCGCCGTCGAGGACGGCTGCGACCTCGAAGCCGTCGCCGCGCTCAAGCGGCCGAAGCTGGTGCTGTTCAACGTCGCGCTCACCCTCGGCGTAATCGGCCTGCTGTGCTTCTCCAAGCTGCCCGCCTACTTCGACTTCATGATCGGGCTCGCGATCGCGCTGATGGTCAACTACCCCGGCGTCAAGGCGCAGACCGCGCGGATCAAGGCGCACGCGGCAGAGGCGCTGTCGGTTCCGGCGGTGTTGCTCACCACCGGCATCTTCCTCGGCGTGCTCACCGGCACCAAGATGCTCGACGCCATGGCGGTCGCGCTGATCTCGGTGATCCCGAACGCGTTCGGACCGTTCCTGCACGTGATCATGGGGATTTTCGCGGTTCCGATCGGCATGATGCTCGGCACCGACTCCTACTTCTTCGGCCTCGTGCCGCTCGCGATCAAGGTCGGCCAGACCTACGGCATCGACCAGCTCGACATGGCCTACGCGATGCTGATCGGCAAGAACTACGGCGTCCTCGTCACCCCGCATGCCGCCACCACCTACCTCGCAATCGGCATGGCGGGCGGAATTTCGCTCAAAGAACACCTGACCTTCTGCATGCCGCGGCTCTGGCTGTTGAGCCTGCTCGCCCTCGGCACCGCCTTCGCCGTCGGCGTCGTTCATTTCTAGAATCCGGGGCACCCTCGCCCCGCGCGCCCACCGGATTGTCCCCCAACCCCGCCCCGGTGGGCGCCCCACGACCGGAGAAATGCACCAGGACAATTTCCATCGATGCACAAATGGCGGAGGGCCCATTCGCAAAATACATCCCTCCCGGCAAAGATGTTGGAAAGTCCTGGGGAAAATCGGGGTAATAATACCGGTTGAGAGACGGTACCGCGGTTTCAGCCGGCTTCCGAAAGCGGCCACCATGACGGACGAAGTCACCCCTTACCGAGTCGACCCGACCTCCGAGCCCGAGGCGACGGCGGAGATCAAGGCGCTGCTCGCGGCCTGCGACCTCAGCTACGAGGCGACGGTGGAAGTGTTCGTGGCGCTCAAGCGCGGCCGCCGCATCGTCGCCTGCGCCGGACTCGACAAAAACATCGTCAAATGCGCCGCGATCTCGCCCGAGCTCCAGGGCGAATCCCTCTCGCTGCCGCTGATGACCGAGATCGCCCATCTCGCCCACGAGCGCGGCCACACCCACCTGTTCCTCTACACCAAGCCCGACAACGTCGACCGCTTCCGCGCCTGCGGCTTCTATCCGGTGGTCGAGGTGCCGGGGGTGGTGACGTTCATGGAAAACACCCCGATCGGCGTGCGCGGCTACTGCGCCAGCCTCAAGATCCTGCGCGAGCCGGGCGCGGTGATCGGCGCGATCGTGATGAACGCCAATCCCTTCACTTACGGCCACCGCCACCTCGTCGAGTACGCGGTGGCGAATTGCGACCATCTCCACCTCTTCGTCGTCGCCGAGGACACCTCGTTCTTCTCCTACCGCGACCGCTACGCGATGGTGAAGGCGGGCGTCGCCGACCTGCCGCGCCTGACCCTGCATCCGGGGTCGGAGTACATGGTCTCCCGCGCCACCTTCTCGAGCTATTTCTTCAAGGAAAAGAACGCCGCCGCCGACAGCTTCACCGCCATCGACCTCCTGGTGTTCCGCAACTTCATCGCCCCGGCGCTCGGCATCACGCGGCGCTTCGTCGGCACCGAGCCGTTCTGCAAGACCACCAACAAATACAACCGCGACATGATGCTGTGGCTGCGCCGCCCGGACTCGCCGTTCCCGCCGATCGAGGTGGTGGAAATCCCGCGCATCGCCCACGGCGAAATCCCGATCTCCGCCTCCGAGGTCCGTAGCCTGCTCGCCGCCGAACGCTTCGGCGAAATCGGCCGCCTCGTGCCGCCCTTCACCCTCGCGGTCCTGCGCGACAAGCATCGCCCCGGCCGCACCCCCTCCCAGATCCCCGATCCCCCCACCTGGGTCGAGAATGCGCTGAACAAGAAAGGACCGGAAACCTATGAAGATAGTTAGAGAGGCGCTCGCCGGTACGCTCGAATCGAGCGACCTGATGGTGCGCATCGCGCCGCGCGCCGCCGGGCTCGAAATCGTCCTGCAGAGCGAGGTGATCCATCAGTTCGGCGCGCAGATCGAAGCAGTGGCGCGCGAAACCCTGGAGAAGCTCGGCGTCGACGCCGCCCAGGTGATCATCGAGGACAAGGGCGCGCTCGACTGCGTCATCCGTGCCCGCATCCAGACCGTGGTGCGCCGCGCCGCCGACGCATGGACCGCCGATTGGAGTGCGCTGGCATGAAACTTCGCCGCAGCATGCTGTTCCTGCCCGGCGCGAACGCCGCGATGCTCTCCACCGCGTTCGTGTTCAAGCCGGATTCGATCATGTTCGACCTCGAGGACGCGGTGTCGCTCCGCGAGAAGGACGCCGCCCGCATCCTCGTCTTCCACGCCCTGCAAATGCCGATCTACCGCGAGAGCGGCATGGAGACGGTAGTGCGGATCAACCCGCTGTCCTCGCCGTTCGGCATGGAAGACCTGGAAGCCGTAGTGCGCGCCGGGGTGGACGTCGTCCGCCTGCCCAAGACCGACACGCCGGAAGACGTCCACCAGCTCGAAGCCGAAGTGGAGCGCATCGAGCGCGCCTGCGGCCGCGAGGTCGGCTCGACCAAGCTGATGGCCGCGATCGAGTCCGCGAGCGGCGTGATCAACGCGGTGCCGATCGCGATGGCCTCGAAGCGCCTGATCGGCATCGCGCTTGCCGCCTTCGACTACGTGATGGACATGCAGACCCAGCGCGGCGACGGCAGCGAACTCTACTACGCCCGCTGCGCGGTGCTGCACGCCGCCCGCTTCGCCAAGATCGACGCCTTCGACGCGGTGTTCTCCGACGTCAACGACGACGAAGGGTTCCTCAAGGAAGTGGACCTGATCAAGCGCCTCGGCTTCAACGGTAAGTCGCTGATCAATCCGCGCCAGATCGAACTGCTGCACAACGCCTACGCCCCCACCGACGAGGAAGTGGACTATTCCCGCCGCGTCGTCGCCGCCGCCGAGGATGGCGAAAAGCAGGGCCTCGGCGTGATCTCGCTCAACGGCAAGATGATCGACGCGCCGATCATCGAACACGCGCGGATGGTTCTGCGCCGCGCCGCAGCTTCCGGAACCCGCAAGTGACCGAGGAACCTCCGATGACCAATCCGAACACCCGGCGCTTCGCCGAATCGCTGCGCGATGCGGCGCTGGAGCCGTTCTCCGGGGTCGCCGCGCGGATCGCCCACGTCGCTACCGCCGAGACCCGCCACGAGCGCAAGCTCTGCAAGACCTTGGAAGACGCGATCCGCGCCTCGGGCCTCAAGGACGGCATGACCATCTCCTTCCACCACGGCTTCCGCGAAGGCGACAAGACGATCAACCTCGTCGTCGCCAAGCTCGCCGAGATGGGCTTCCGCGACCTCACCCTCGCGCCCTCCTCGCTGCTCTCGTGCAACTTCCCCCTGATCGAGCACATCCGCTCGGGCGTGATCCGGCGGATCTACACCTCGGGCATGCGCGGCAAGCTCGCCGACGCGATCTCCCACGGCCTGATGGACACCCCGGTGCACATCCACTCCCACGGCGGCCGCGTCCACCTGATGGACCGGGGCGAGCTCAAGATCGACGTCGCCTTCCTCGGCGTCTCCACCGCCGACGCCTTCGGCAACGCCAACGCGGTCTCCGGCCTGTCGCGCTGCGGCTCGCTCGGCTACGCGATGGTGGACGCCGCACGCGCCGCCAAGGTGGTGCTGCTCGCCGAAACCCTGGTGCCCTACCCCAATGCCCCCGCGAGCATCCGCCAGGATCAGGTGGACCTGGTCGTCCAGGTGGACCAGATCGGCGACCCGACGAAGATCTCCGTCGGCGCGGTGCGGATGACCTCGAACCCGCGCGAACTCCTGATCTCGCGCTTCGCCGCCGACGTCGTCGAGCACTCGGGCTACTTCGAGGAGGGCTTCTCGCTCCAGACCGGCTCGGGCGCTTCGGCCACCGCCGTCACCCGCTTCCTCGAACACCGCATGGTGCGCAAAGGAATCAAGGCGAGCTTCGCGCTTGGCGGGATCACCGGCAGCATCGTCGAACTGCACCAGAAGGGCCTGATCGGCAAACTCTACGACACCCAGAGCTTCGACGCACAAGCCGCCGAATCCCTGCGCGTCAACCCCGGCCACTACGAAATCTCCACCCACACCTACGCCAACCCGACCTCAAAGGGCGCGTATAGCGACTGGGTCGACGTGGTGATCCTGAGCGCGCTCGAAATCGACCTCGACTTCAACGTCAACGTGATCACCGGCTCGGACGGCGTGATGCGCGGCGCGTCGGGCGGGCATTCGGACGTCGCCGCCGGGGCCAACCTGCCGATCGTGGTGGCGCCGCTGATCCGCTCGCGCATCCCCACGGTGGTGGAGCACGTCACCACCGTGGTCACGCCGGGCGAGACCATCGGCGTGCTGGTCACCGACCACGGCATCGCGGTCAACCCCAAGCGCCCCGAGCTCGCGCAACGGCTCAAAGACGCCGGGCTGCCGGTGTTCGCGATCGAAGAGCTCTATCAGCGTTCGCTCTCCCTCACCGGAGCGCCGCAGCCGATCGAATTCCTCGACAAGATCGTCGGCGTGATCCGCTATCGCGACGGCAGCGTCGTCGACGTGGTGCGTCAGGTCGCGGGATGATCGCAACCGGCGCGGAGGCGAGCCTCGCGGCGATCCTGGCGGCGCGGGAAG
>LUYR01000598.1 GCA_001603335.1 Rhodospirillales bacterium Alpha_05
ACCCGGGTGATCGGCGTGACCGGCTCGGTCGGCAAGACCGGCACCAAGGAAATGCTCGGTACGATCCTTTCCGCCCAGGGCACCACCCACATCAGCCAGGGCAGCCACAACAACCACTGGGGCGTTCCCCTCACCCTCTCCCGCCTGCCGCGCGACAGCGTCTACGCGGTGCAGGAAATGGGAATGAACCACGAGGGCGAGCTCGCCGCGCTGACCCGGATCGCACGGCCCGAGGTGGCGATCATCACCACCGTGGGCCCGGCGCACCTCGAACACTTCCACGACCTCGCGGCGATCGTCGCGGCGAAGTGCGAGATCTTCGAAGGCCTTGCGGAAGGCGGCACCGCGGTGCTGCCCGCCGACCACGCCTACTTCGGCACCATGGAAGCCGCGGCGAAAAACGCGGGCGCGGCCAACATCATCACCTTCGGCTCGGCGGAAGGCGCGGACCTGTGCCTGATCGCGGCACGGGTGGTGGCGCTCGAAACCATCGTCGAGGCGGAAATCGGCGGCAGCGCGGTGGAATACACCCTGCCGTTCATCGGCCTGCACTGGGCGATGAACAGCCTCGCGGCGCTCGGTGCCGCGATCGCCGTAGGCGCGGATGCGTCGCGCGCGATCGAAACCCTCGAGGCGATCCGCGTGCCCGACGGGCGCGGCGCGATCACCGAGATCGCCAAGGACGACGGCGCGTTCATCCTCATCGACGAGAGCTACAACGCCAATCCCCAGTCCCTCGAAGCCGCGATCAACGCGCTTTCGGCGGTGGCGACGATGCGCCAGGTCTACGGCACCGGCCGCGCGATCGCGGTGCTCGGCGACATGTTCGAGCTCGGGCCGACCAGCCGCGCCCTGCACGCGGCGGTGGCGAACCAGCTGACCACCAAGGAAATCGACCGCCTGTTCGCCTGCGGCGAGCTGATGGCGTGCGCCTACGAGGCCGCACCCGAAGCGATGCGCGCCGCCCACGCCGACGACGCCCAATCCCTGATCGCGCCGCTCAAAGCCGAAATCCGGCCGGGCGACGTGGTGATGATCAAAGGCTCCCACGGCATGCGCATGGACCGCATCGTCGCGGCGCTCAAGACCCCGGCAACCCCCAACGCCTCCTAATCTTTTTTTTCGGATCGAACGCGATGCTCTACCACATCTTCACCCCGCTGGCCGACCAGTATCAGGTGTTCAACCTGTTCCGGTACGTCACCTTCCGCACGGCGGGGGCGGTCCTCACGGCATTGCTGTTCGCCTTCGTCTTCGGCCCGGCGATCATCCGCACCCTCAGGCGCAAGCAGGGTCGCGGCCAGCCGATCCGCACCGACGGTCCCGAGACCCACCTGCTCACCAAGCAGGGCACCCCGACCATGGGCGGCCTGATGATCCTTTTGGGCGTCGGCCTCTCCACCCTGCTCTGGGCCAAGCTCGACAACGGCTATGTCTGGGCGGTGCTGCTGGTAACCTTGAGCTACGGCGCGATCGGCTTCTACGACGACTACATGAAGGTCACCAAGCGCTCGACCGACGGCTTTTCCGGCAAGAAGAAGCTCGCCGCCGAACTCGGCATCGCGGTCCTCGCCACCGCCTGGATCGCCTGGCTCGGCACCGCCAACTCCGACCGCATGGGCCTCGCGATTCCGTTCACCAAGGACCTGGTGATCGACCTCGGCCTGTTCTACCTGCCGTTCGCCGCGGTGGTGATCGCGGGCGCGGGCAACGCGGTCAACCTCACCGACGGCCTCGACGGCCTCGCGATCGTGCCGGTGATGATCGCGTCCGGCGTGTTCATGATCATCGCCTACCTCTCGGGCCACGCGGTCTTCGCCAACTACCTGCAAATCCACCATTCGCCGGGCTCGGGCGAACTCGCGGTGTTCTGCGGCGCGATCGTCGGCGCGGCATTGGGCTTCCTCTGGTTCAACGCGCCCCCGGCGCAGGTGTTCATGGGCGACACCGGTTCGCTCGCGCTCGGCGGCGCGCTCGGTGCGATCGCGGTGGTGACCAAGCACGAACTGGTGCTCGGCATCGTCGGCGGCCTGTTCGTGCTCGAAACCGTCTCGGTGATCGTCCAGGTGGCGAGCTTCAAGCTCACCGGCAAGCGCGTCTTCCGTATGGCGCCGCTGCACCATCACTTCGAGAAGAAGGGCTGGGCCGAGCCGACGGTGGTGATCCGCTTCTGGATCATCTCGATGATTCTCGCGGTGGTCGGCCTGACCACCCTCAAGCTGCGTTAGAGGAGCTGGGGCGATGATCCCGCTTTCCGCGTTCAAAGGGCAAACCTTCGTCGTCGTCGGTCTCGGCAAGTCCGGGACCGGCGCGGTGCATGCGCTGTCCGCCGCGGGCGCGACGGTCCTTGCCTGGGACGACAAGGCGGAGGCCCGCGCCACGGTCGGCGCCGCC
>LUYR01000599.1 GCA_001603335.1 Rhodospirillales bacterium Alpha_05
AAGCGTCGTCCCGGGTACCTCGTAGTTACGGGAAGTCCTTTGTGATAGAGTGGAGCGATGGGAACTATGGTAACTACGGAGTTGGTGCAGGACGGTGCGCGGCGTGATCGGATGGGACGGCGGCATCTGCCGACTGAGCGGCGGCTGGCGTTGCTGGCGCAGTTCCGCGAGAGCGGACAGACGCGGGAGGCGTTCGCGCGGCAGGAGGGGCTGCGGTACACGACGTTTTGCGGTTGGGTGCAGCGGGCGAGCGAGACGGGCGGACCGAGTGCTGCCCCGATGGCGAGAGTGAAGTCGGCAGAAGTGCCAGCGCCACGGACGCCGCGAATCGCGTTTGCGCAGGTGGCGTTGCCGGCGGCGGCCGCGCCGGGGCTCGAAGTTCGTTTGCCCGATGGCACGACGTTGCGCGGCGGCGACGTTGGGGAACTGGCCGCGTTGGTGCGGGCGTTGCGGAGGTAGCCGATGCTGGCGTTTCCGGCAGCGATCCGCATCTACGTGGCCCTGAAGCCGGTGGACATGCGCAAACAGTACGACGGCCTGTGGGCGGCGGTGCAGGAGCAGTTGGGCGAGGACCCGAAAGAGGGCGCGGTGTTCTGCTTCACCAACCGTGAGCGCACGCGGCTGAAGTTGCTGTATTGGGACGGCACGGGCGTGTGGGTGCTGGCCAAGCGCCTCGAACAGGGCCGTTTCTCGTGGCCGGAGGCGAGCCAGGCCAAGGCCAAGCTCGCGCTCGCGCCGGAGGCATTGGCGCTGCTGGTGGGCGGAGTGGAGCTCAAGCGCGGCTCGCTCAAGCCGTGGTACGAGCGCGACGAAAAATAGTTTCGTCGGTGGGGAACCGATACACTGGGCGGCGTTCCCACTGCACGCCATGGTCGCCCCCACCGATGAAGTGCAACGCCTCCGCGAGGAAAACGCGGTGTTGCGCGCCCAGATCGCGTGGCTCAAGCAGCAGCTCTTCGGACCGGGCAAAAGCGAGACGCTCGACCGCGCGCAGCTGCTCCTGCAACTGGGCGCGCTGGAGAAGCTCGCTGCGGCGCAGCGACCGACTGAGACGATCACCTACGAACGTCCCGCCGGGCCGGCGCCCAAGCGCACGTTGCCCGCAGAAAGCTTCGCCCACCTGCCCGTCAAGGAGACCGTCGAGCTCGTGCCGGAGCCGGTACGCCAGGAGCCGGAGCTGTACGAGCGCATCGGCGAGGAGCGGACCTTCGAGGTCGACATCGTCCCGCCGCAGCTCTTCAAGCGCGAAATCGTGCGGCCGAAGTTCCGGCACCGGCTGGATCGCAACCGCGCGCCGCTGCTCTCGCCGGCGCCCAAGCGGCTCGTCCCGGGCGGGTTCGCCTCCGCGGGTCTGGTCGCCTGGGCGTTGACGGCCAAGTACTGCGACCATCTCCCGCTTTATCGGCAGGAGAAGATGCTGACGCGTTGGGGCGCCTCGATCTCGCGCCAGAACCTGTGCGACTGGGTCGGCGCGGCCACGGCCCAGCTCGAGCCGCTGGTCAAAGCGATGAAGCGGGAACTGTTGGCCGGCGGCTACGTGGTCGTCGACGAAACCCCGATCCGTTGCAACGATCCCGACCT
>LUYR01000600.1 GCA_001603335.1 Rhodospirillales bacterium Alpha_05
CGGTCGCGGCGTGGTGATCTCGGGCTCCGCCTCGCAGATGACCAACGCCCAGGTCGCCGAATACAAGGCGCAGGCCCCGTCGTTCGCGGTCGAGCCGGAACGCTGCCTCGCCGACCAGACCGGCTACGCCGCCGAGATCGCCGCCTGGGTGCTGACGCAGCCGCGCTACGGCTTCGCGCCGCTGGTCTACGCCACCACCAACCCGGAGGCGCTGAAGAAGATCCAGGCGCGCTTCGGCAACGCCGCCTCGACCGCGATCGAAACCACCTTCGCGGCGCTGGCGCGCATCCTTGCCGACGCCGGGGTTACCCGCTTCATCGTCGCGGGCGGCGAAACCTCGGGCGCGGTGGTGCAGGCGCTCGGCGTTTCGGGCTTCCACATCGGGCCGCAGATCGCGCCCGGCGTGCCGTGGGTGCGGGCGGTCGACAAGCCTTATTCGCTGGCGCTGAAGTCGGGGAACTTCGGCGACGTCGGCTTCTTCTTCGACTGCCAGCCGGAGGGCGTTGCACGATGAACCACGTGGCGCTGCGGCGGAAGATGTGCGAACTCGGCAAGGCGCTCTACGACCGCGGTTTTTCGGTCGGCGGCGGCGGCAACTTGTCGCTCAAGTTGCCGGACGGCGGCTTCCTCGTCACGCCCACCGGATCCTGCCTCGGCCGCCTCGACCCCGAGACCCTCTCCACCATCGATGCGGGCGGCACGCCGGTCGCGGGGGCGAAGCCGTCGAAGGAGTTCGTCTTCCACCGCGCGGTCTATGGCGCCCGCCCCGACGCTGGGGCGATCGTGCACCTGCACTCGACCTACCTCACCGCGCTCTCCTGCCTCGAAAATCTCGACACCGCCAACGCGATCCGGCCGTTCACGCCGTACTTCGTGATGCGCATCGGGCCGCTGCCGGTGATTCCCTACTACCGTCCGGGCTCGCCGAAGATCGCCGAGGCGCTCGCCGCCCTCGCGCCGACGGTGGAGACCAACGCCTTCCTGCTCGCCAACCACGGTCCGGTGGTGCTGGGCAGCGACATCGAGGACGCGGTGAGCAACGCCGAGGAGCTGGAGGAAACCGCCAAGCTGCTGTTCCTGCTGCGCGGCGAAACGCTGCGCTATCTCACCGACGCCGAAATCCAGGACCTGAGGAGCTAGATCCATGGTTCAGTTCGCCGCGAATCTCACGATGATGTTCAAGGAAGTGCCGTTCCTCGAACGCTTCGGCCGCGCCGCCGCCTGCGGTTTCAAGGCGGTGGAGTTCCTCTTCCCCTACGATTACCCCGCCGCCGAGATCAAGGCGCTGCTCGACCGCCACGGCCTCAAGCTCGCGCTGTTCAACATGTTCGCGGGCGACTGGGCGGGCGGCGAGCGTGGCTTCGCGGCGCGCCCGGCGAAGGTGGCGGACTTCCGCGCGAGCGTCGACCAGGCGCTGGAGTATGCCCGCGTGCTCGGCTGCAAGAAGATCCACACGATGTCGGGCGTCACCGCCGACGAACCCGACCGCGCCGCCTGCGAGGCGGTGTGGATCGAGAACCTGCGCTATGCCGCCGACCGCGCGGCGAAGGACGGCGTCACCCTGCTGATCGAGCCGTTGAACACGCGGGACATGCCGGGCTACTTTCTCAGCCGCCAGGACGACGCGCTGGCGCTGATCGCCCGCCTCGACCGGCCCAACGTCAAGCTCCAGTTCGACACCTACCACGCCCAGATCATGGACGGCGACATCACCCGGCGGCTCGAACGCCTCGCGGGCAAGTTCGCCCACGTGCAGATCGCGAGCGTGCCCGACCGCCACGAACCCGACGAAGGCGAACTCGACTACGGCCACGTCTTCTCGGTCCTCGACCACACCGGCTACGACGGCTGGATCGGTTGCGAATACAACCCGCGCCGCGATACCGAGGCGGGCCTCGGCTGGGTGCGGCCGTATCTCGGCAAGGTCAAGGTGGTCTGATGATTCCCGCCGAACGGCAGCACTTCATCCTCGGATGCCTCGCCGACCGCGACGTGATGAGCATCGCCGAGCTCACCGAGCGCCTCGGCGTGTCGCACATGACCGTGCGCCGCGATATCCAGCAGCTGGAAAAAACCGGCCGGGTGATGTCGGTGACCGGCGGGGTGAAGCTGCCCGAGCGCATCGACTACGAGCCCTCGCATCTGGTCAAGGCCGGGATCCGCGCCGAGCAGAAGGAAGTGATCGGCCGCGCCGCCGCCGCGATGGTGCCGCCCAACGCGGTGATCTACCTCGACGCCGGGACCACCACCCTCGAGATCGCGCACCGCCTTGCCGACCGCGGCGATCTCACCGTGGTCACCAACGACTTCGTCGTCGCCGCCTATCTCTCGGCCAACTCGCGCTGCGTCCTCTATCACACCGGCGGGCTGGTGGAGCGGGAGAACCAGTCCTGCGTCGGCGACGCCACCGCCGAGGCGATCGCCCGCTTCAACTTCGACGTCGCGTTCATCTCCGCCTCGTCGTGGGTGATCGCCGGACTCTCCTCGCCGAGCGAGGCGAAGCGCCCGGTGAAGCGCGCGGCGGTGCGGGGCGCGCGCAAGAGCGTCTTCGTCACCGATGCGTCGAAATACGGCGTGGTCGGCGCGTTCAACATCCTCGGCCTCGACGTCTTCGACGCGGTGATCACCGACGCCAGCATCGAGGCGAGCGTGGTCGCGGCGATCGAGCAGATGGGGGTCGAGGTGGTGGTCGCGCGCTGAATTCCGGCGCGCGGGTCTTAAAAAAAATCCAGGAGGAGCGGACGAATGAAGGTTCTTGTCACCGGCGGCGCCGGGTTTCTCGGCAGCCGTCTGATCCAGGCGCTTCTTGAAGGCAAGGGCCCGATGCCCAAGGTCGACCGGGTGGTCTCCGCCGATCTCGCCGCCTGCCCGGTCAAGGATGCGCGGGTCGAAAGCCGCGTCGGCTCGGTCGCCGATCCGCTGTTCCTGGCGGACGCCCTGGGCGCGGGCGTCGACGTGATCTACCACCTCGCCGCGGTGCTCTCCGGCCAGTCCGAGGCCGAGTTCGACATCGGCATGCAGATCAACGTCGACGCCACCCGCGCCCTGCTCGAAGCCTGCCGCCATCTGCCCAAGCCGCCGCGCCTGGTGTTCACCAGCTCGCTCGCGGTGTTCGGCGGCCCGATGCCCGACGTGGTGCCGGAAGACATGGTGCTGATGCCGCAGTCGTCCTACGGCGCGGAGAAGGCGATCGGCGAACTCCTGGTCGGCGAATACACCCGCAAGGGCTTCGTCGACGGCATCGTCTGCCGCCTGCCGACGATCTCGGTGCGCCCCGGCAAGCCCAACTCCGCCGCCTCGTCGTTCGTCTCCGGGATCATTCGCGAGCCGCTCGCGGGGCTGCCGAGCGAGTGCCCGGTGCCGGTCGAGACGCGGCTGTGGATCTCCTCGCCCGCTCTCGCGGTGCGGAACCTCGTCCGCGCCGGTGCGCTCGACGGCGAAAAGTTGGGAATTCGCCGCACGCTCAACCTCCCCGGCATCTGCGTCACCGCCGCCGAGATGCTCGACAGCCTAGAGCGCCTCGGCGGCAAGTCGGCGCGCGCGTTGGTGAGCCTCACCGACGTGCCGCGGATCGCCGCGATCGTCTGCTCGTGGCCGGGGGCGTTCGACGTTTCGCGGCCGCTGGACCTGGGGTTCGAGGCGGACCAGAGCTTCGACGCGATCATGAAACAGTACATGGAGGATCTCGCACGCGCCTGAATTCAGACCTCGGCGCCGCGACAGTAGGGTGAAGGAACGAGCAAAGCCAAAAATCCATAACGGAGGACCAATCCATGACCCACGCAGGCATGGAGTTCCAGTTGATATTCGGCCTGGCGATCGCCATCGTCGTCCTGATCTTTTTGGTCGTGAAAACCAAGGTTCATGCGGTGGTCGCCCTGGTGATCGCTGCGTCCATCGCCGGTTTGACCGGCGGCATGATGCCCGCCGACGTGATCGGGTCGATCACCAAGGGCTTCGGCGCAACCCTCTCCACCATCGGCCTGGTGATCGGCTTCGGCGTGATGATGGGGCGGATTCTCGAGGTCTCGGGCGCGGCCGAACGCATGGCCTACACCCTGATCCGCTGGCTGGGCGAGAAGCGCGAGGAATGGGCGCTGATCATCACCGGCTACATCGTCTCGATCCCGATTTTCTGCGATTCCGCCTTCGTCATCCTGTCGCCCCTGGTCAAGGCGCTGGCGCGTACCACCGGCAAGTCGGTGGTGACCCTCGGCATCTGCCTCGCCGGCGGCCTGATGCTCACCCACCACGCGGTGCCGCCGACCCCCGGTCCGCTCGGCATCGCCGGCATCTTCAATATCGACGTCGGCCTGATGATCTTCTGGGGCATCGTGCTCACCATCCCCGGCATCTTCGTCATCGTCTTCTACGCCCGCGCCATGGGCCCGAAGATCGAGGGGATGATCGTGCGCGACACCGGCGAAGACATCTCCGCCGCCTACCGCGAGTTCAAGGTTGCGGCGGAGGAGCGTGAAAAGTCGTTGCCGCCCCTCGGAATCTCGGTCGCGCCGATCGTCGTGCCGATCCTGCTGATCCTGGTCAACACCGTCACCACCTTCGTCGTCAAGGCCTCGGGCGATCCGGCGATGGCGAAGAGCCTCGGCGTCCAGCTCGCCACCTTCATCGGCAACCCGGTGATCGCGGTGGGCATCGGCGTGCTGCTCGCGGTCTACACCCTGGTTCCCAACCGGCCGCGCCAGGAAGTCATCTCCGACCTCGAAAAGGGCGTCGAGAGCGCGGGCATCATCCTTCTCGTCACCGGTGCGGGTGGCGCGCTCGGCGCGGTGCTGCGCGATTCCGGCGCGGGCACGGTGATCGGCAACGCGGTGGCGACGATGCCGATGCCGCCGATCCTGATCCCGTTCGTGATCGCGACCCTGGTGCGCCTGATCCAGGGCTCGGGCACCGTGGCGATGATCACCGGCGCGTCGATCTCCGCGCCGATCCTCGCCACCATCCCCGGCGTCGACATGGTCTTCGCGGCGCAGGCGGCGGCGGTCGGCTCGATGGTGTGCAGCCACTTCAACGACAGCTACTTCTGGGTGATCAACCGCATCCTCGGGGTCAAGAACGCCAAGCACCAGATGCTGGTGTGGTCGGTGCCCTCCACCCTCGGCTGGGCGACTTCGCTCGTCACCCTGCTGATCTTCAACGCCATCCTCGGCTGAGAAGCCCACTTCCCGGGGCTCGGCCCCGAAACCCGCGAGGGGGCGAGAGCCCCCTCGTCCGTGACGGTTCGGTGAACTTTGGCGAAGATGAAGGGATGTTCATCTTCGCTCCAGGTGGCCTCCAGTTTGCGCTTCTAGAGTCCGTGCCCATGCAGTGCGCTGCATCCACCGACATTCTAGAACGGAGACACCGATGCCCTTCGCATTCAACCCAGTCCGCCGCCTCGCCGTCTGCGCGGCCGTGGCTGCGGGCCTTGTGACCGGGACCGCGCAAGCGGCCGAGATGACCGGGGCGGGCGCGACCTTCCCGTATCCGGTCTACGCCAAGTGGGCGGAAGCCTACAAGGCCAAGACCGGCGTGAGCCTGAACTACCAGTCGATCGGGTCCGGCGGCGGGATCAAGCAGATCGAGGCCAAGACCGTCGACTTCGGCGCCTCCGACATGCCGCTCAAGGCCGATGATCTCGACAAGAACGGCCTGGTACAGTGGCCGATGATCATGGGCGGCGTGGTGCCGGTGGTCAACGTTCCGGGCGTCGCCGCGGGCCAGATGAAGCTCAACGGCAAGGTGCTGGCCGACATCTACCTCGGCAAGATCACCGCGTGGAACGACCCGGCGATCGCCAAGATCAATCCGGAGCTGAAGCTGCCGAACCAGCCGATCGCGGTGGTGCACCGTTCGGACGGGTCGGGCACCACCTTCCTCTTCACCAGCTACCTCGCGGCGGTGAGCCCGGATTGGAAGTCCAAGGTCGGCGTCAACACCGCGGTCGAGTGGCCGGCGGGCATCGGCGGCAAGGGCAACGAAGGCGTCGCCAACTTCGCGGGCCAGACCGCAGGCTCGATCGGCTACGTCGAATACGCCTACGCGCTGCAGAACAAGCTCGCCTTCACCCAGCTCACCAACCACGAAGGCGCGTACGTGAAGCCGGATTCGGCTTCGTTCCAGGCGGCGGCCGCGAATGCGGACTGGAAGGGGACGCCGGGCTTCCACGTCGTCCTCGTCGACCAGCCTGGCAAGGCGAGCTGGCCGATCACCGGCGCGAGCTTCATCCTGATGCACAAGAGCCAGGCGAAGCCCGAGAATGCGCAGAACGTCTTGAAGTTCTTCAGCTGGGCCTATGCCAACGGGGGCAAAATGGCTGAGGACCTCGATTACGTGCCGATGCCCGGCCCGGTGGTCAAGCTGGTCGAAGGCGTGTGGTCGAAGGACATCAAGTCGGCCGACGGGAAACCGGTATGGCCGGCGAAGTGAGGCCCAACCCTCCGGCAGAGGGTCGCGGCGGGGAGATCTTCCCCGCCGCGGTTTTGTCGGTGCCCGACGCCGTCCCCGAGAGCCCTGAGGCCGCGCACACCGGCCTCGCCGAACGCGGCTTCGCGCTGCTCTGCCGCTCCGCCGCGTTCGCGGTGGCCGGGCTGCTGCTCGCGGTGTTCGTGGTGCTCGGCGTCAACGCCGCACCCGCGCTCCACACCTTCGGCTTCGGCTTCCTCACCACCGAGGTGTGGAACCCGGTGACCGAACGCTTCGGCGCGGTCGCGCCGATCTTCGGCACCCTGATCACCTCGGCGATCGCGATGCTGATCGGTCTGCCGCTCGCCCTCGGTGCCGCGCTGTTCCTCAACGAATACTGCCCGCACCGCCTGCGCGGCCCGGTGATCGTCGCGATCGAGCTTTTGGCGGCGGTGCCCAGCATCATCTACGGCATGTGGGGCCTGCTGGTTCTCGCGCCGTTTCTCTCCGCCCATTTCCAGCCGTTCATGACCGCCTGGGTCGGGCCGATCCCGATCCTCGGTGCGCTGTTCCAGGGCCCGCCGTTCGGCATCGGCATGCTCACCGCCGGGCTGATCCTCGGCTTCATGGTGCTGCCGTTCATCTGCTCGGTGTCGTGCCAGGTGCTTGCCACCGTCGACCCGGTGCTGCGCGAGGCCGCCTACGGCGTCGGTGCGACCACCTGGGAGGTCTGCCGCAACGTGCTGCTGCCGTTCAGCCGCACCGGTCTGTTGGGCGCGGCGATGCTCGGCCTCGGCCGCGCCCTCGGCGAGACCATGGCGGTGACCTTCGTGATCGGCAACTCGCACCGCATCTCCGCCTCGCTGTTCGCGCCGGGCACGACGATCTCGGCGAGCCTCGCCAACGAGTTCACCGAGGCGGTGGGCGACACCTATCTCTCGTCGCTCCAGGCTCTCGGGCTGGTGCTGTTCCTGATCACCTTCATCGTGCTCGCGGCGGCGCGCCTGTTGATGCGCCACGTCGAGCGGAGGGCGGCGCAGTGAGCAACGGCGAAACCCTCCTGGCGCGGCGCAAGCTCGTCAACCTGGCGATGATGGGGCTGTGCAGCGGCGCGGCGGGCCTGGCGATCCTGGTGCTGACGCTGATCCTCTGGCATCTGGTGTCGCGCGGCGTTGCGGCGCTCTCGCCCGACATCTTCACCCGCACCACGCCGCCGCCCGGATCCCCCGGCGGTCTGCTCAACCCGATCCTCGGCAGCCTCGCGATGAGCGCGGCGGGGATCGCGGTGGCCGCGCCCTTGGGCGTGCTTTCGGGCACCTACCTCGCCGAATACGGCCGCTACTCCCGCGTCGCGCAGGTGGTGCGGTTCATCAACGACATCCTGCTTTCCGCGCCGTCGATCATCGTCGGGCTGTTCGTCTACAGCGTGATGGTGGTGCCGATGAGTCACTTCTCCGGCTGGGCCGGGGCGGCGGCGTTGGCGCTGGTGGCGGTGCCGGTGATCGTGCGCACCACCGAGGACGTGCTGCGCATGGTGCCCGCGACTTTGCGCGAGGCGGCGTTCGCGCTCGGCGTGCCGTATTGGCGCTTCATCGTCAACGTTGCGTGGCGCGCGGCGAAGAGCGGCATCGTCACCGGCATCCTGCTGGCGGTGGCGCGGATCAGCGGCGAGACCGCGCCGCTGCTGTTCACCGCGCTCAACAACCAATTCCTCTCCACCGACATGAACGGCCCGACCGCGAGCCTGCCGGTGGGGATCTTCCAGTTCGCGATGAGCCCGTACCGCGACTGGCAACAGCTGGCGTGGGCGGGGGCACTGCTGGTCAGCGCCGCCGTCCTTCTGATCAACGTGCTGGCCCGGTGGCTGGCGCGGCAACGTGCATGAGCAGGATATGAACCCGCAAACCCCCTCCCCGAAAATCGACGTCGAGCGCCTGAGCTTCTACTACGGCCAGGCGCAGGCGTTGAAAGACGTCAGCATCCGCATCCCCGACCGCCAGGTGACCAGCCTGATCGGCCCCTCGGGCTGCGGCAAGTCCACCTTCCTGCGCGTCCTCAACCGTATCTGCGATCTCTACCCCGGCCACCACGCCACCGGCAGGATCGCCATCGACGGCGTCAACATCCTCGACCTGAAGGGCGACCTCACGCCGCTGCGCGCCCGCGTCGGCATGGTGTTCCAGAAGCCGACGCCGTTCCCCACCAGCATCTACGACAACATCGCCTTCCCGGTGCGCCTGCGGCGCAGGATCTCGCGCTACGAGATGGACGACGTGGTGGAAAAGGCGTTGCGCGGCGCGGCATTGTGGAACGAGGTCAAGGACAAGCTCAAGCGCTCCGGCCTGTCGCTCTCGGGCGGCCAGCAGCAGCGCCTGTGCATCGCCCGCGCCATCGCGATCGAGCCGGAAATCCTCCTTCTCGACGAGCCGGCTTCCGCCCTCGACCCGATCTCGACGGCGCAGATCGACGAGCTGATCTGGGAACTGCGCGAACACTACTGCATCGTCATCGTCACCCACAACCTCCAGCAGGCGGCGCGGATCGGCGACAGCACGGCGTTCATGTATTTGGGCGAACTCGTCGAATACGGCCCGACCGACGCGACCTTCAGCAATCCGCGCGAGAAGCGTACCCAGGACTACATCACCGGGCGCTTCGGCTAGGCGGCGCGCAGCCGCAAGGTCGCCACCAGACCGGGTACGGCGTCGCCGAGGGCGAAGCCACCCCCCTGGTGCGCCGCGATCGCCGCCACCACGCTCAGGCCCAGCCCCGAGCCCGGCGCGCTGCGGCTGGCGTCGAGGCGGACGAACGGCCGCAGCACCCGCTCGCGGTCCGCC
>LUYR01000601.1 GCA_001603335.1 Rhodospirillales bacterium Alpha_05
CAGCAGGCCCTCGCTGATCGCCAGCGGGATCTGGGTGACGGCGAAGATGCCGAGGAATTTCACGGCCGAGCCGGCGAAGCCGCTCACGGGATCGGGAAACGCGAGCGCGAGCTGGAGCGAGGTGACGACATAGGTCGTGAGGTCGCCCAGCGTGGCGGCGAGGAAGATCGAGAGGTTGCCCGGCAGTTTCATGGCCGCGCCGCCCCGGTAGATGCCGTAGGCGACGAAGCTGCCGACGATCGCCATCGAAAACGTGTTGGCGCCGAGAGTCGTGAGCCCGCCGTGCGCGAGCAGCAGCGCCTGGAAGAGCAGCACGACAAAGCCGAGCACGCTCATCGTCGCCGGCCCGAAGAGGATCGCGCCGAGGCCGACGCCGGTCGGGTGCGAACAGCTTCCGGTGACCGAGGGGATCTTTAGCGCCGAGAGCACGAAGGCGAAGCCGCCGCTCGCGCCGAGTACGAGGCGCGACTCGGGCTGTTCGCGCAGTTGCCGCGTGAGGTTCTTGATGCCCCACGCCAGAAACGGCGCGGAGGCGAGGGACCAGCCGACCGCGTGGCCGACGGGCAGGTATCCTTCCATGATATGCATGATTTATTCGTGGGTTATGGGTTTATCGCTTGCTCGGAAGGGGGCGCAGGCGGGCAACGAGTCGCTCGGCGAGCGCGGGATTCTGGGCAAAGGGGAGGTGCAGGTAGCTCGCGAGCAGGGAGCCCTCGGCGTAGCCGGCGTATTGCTCCGGCGAGTCGGCACGTGCGCCGCGCAGGCACCAGGCAGAGCGGGCGAGCGCGGCGTCGGGCGCATCCCAGACGCTGTAGTGAAACTCATGTCCGCGTAGCGTGGTGCCGGCCGGCACGAGCAGGTTGTCGGCGAGCGAGGTGGCGTGGCGGTAGCCCAGCGCGGCGAGTTTGTCGGTCATGCGGGTCGTGCCCGGCACGAGGCCGGCCATCGGCCAGCGCGTCCCGGTGGGATCGACTAGCGCTTCGGTGAGCGCCATGAACCCGCCGCACTCGGCGAAGATCGGCGCGCCCCGCCGGTGTAGCGCATGGAGTGCGTCGCGGAAGGCGGTATTGCCGGAAAGCGCTTCGGCGTGCAGCTCCGGGTAGCCGCCGCCGAGATAGACGCCGGCGGCCTCCGGCGGAGGGGCCTCGCCCCGGATCGGGCTGAAAAACGCAATTTGCGCCCCGGCGTCTGCGAGTAGATCGAGATTGTCCGGGTAGTAGAAACAGAACGCCTCGTCGCGGGCGACGGCCAGAATGGGGGATGAAAATTCGGAACGGGGAGCTCGAAACTCGGAGCTCGAAACGGGAAGCGGGACAGGGGCGGAAATCGGAGATTGCGGATTGGCGGAGGTGTTGGATGAGGGCGCCGGTTGGCAACCGGCGCTCCTGCCGGCGAGCTTGAGAATCGCCTCGAGGTCGAACTGGCGCTCGAGGGTGTCGGCGAGCAGACCGAGACGGTGGAACTCGGCGAGGCTTTCGCCTGCGGGCACGAGGCCGAGGTGCCGCTCGGGGGCGCGCAGGGCATCCTGCTTCTGAAGCCAGCCGAGCATCGGCTGGCTGGTGGCGTGCATGATCGGGCCGGCGCATCCGCAGGCGTGGTGCTCGGATCCGGCGCGGTTGAGCACGAAGCCGCCGATGTGCAGCGCGGGATCGAACTGTGTGAAGCCGAGCGCGGTGGCGGCGGCGCTGCGTGCGGCTCCGGCGATGTCGAGCACGAGCAGCACGGGGGCGCCGAGGAGCTTGGCGATCTGGGCGGCGGAGGCGCGCTCGCCGTCGTAGTCGCTGCCGTCGAAAAGCCCCATCACGCCCTCGACGATGGCGAGGTCGGCGCCTGCGCAGGCGCGGTGAAAGGCGGTGACGACCTGCTCGTCCGAGAGCATCCACGAATCGAGGTTGCGGCACGGGCGGCCGGCTGCGCGGGTGTGGTGCGTGGGGTCGAGGTAGTCGGGGCCGCATTTAAACGGTTGCACGACCAGTCCGCGCCGGCGCAGTGCGGCGAGCAGGCCGCAAACGACGGTGGT
>LUYR01000602.1 GCA_001603335.1 Rhodospirillales bacterium Alpha_05
CGCCGCGCCTCTGTTCGCCGCCGAGCGCAGCGCCGAGGAGGATCTGGCGGCGCTGCGTGGCCTCGCCGCCGGCAGCCTCAGCATCGGCGCGAGCACGACCGTGAGCATCTGGTACCTGCCGCCCCTGCTCGCGGCGTATCACCACGCCCACCCCGGCGTAACGCTCCGGCTCAGCAGCGCCAACACCCTCGACATCGTCGACCTTCTGGTCCGGCGCGAACTCGACGTCGCCCTGGTGGAGGGGCCGATTTCCCATCCGTCGATCCAGGTGCGGCCTTGGCGCAAGGATCGCCTGGTCTGGATCGCCGCGCCGGACCATCCCCTCGCACGCGTCCAAGCGCCGCTCGATCCCGAGGTCCTCGGCACCCAGTTGATCATCGTACGCGAGCCGGGTTCGGGGACCCGCGACGTCGGCCAAGCCGCGATGCAGGAGCGCGGCGTCGCGCCCCGCGACGTGCTCGAGGTGGAAAGCACCGAGGCGATCAAGCAGGTGGTTGTGGCGGGAATGGGCATCGCCCTGATGTCCGAGGCAGCCATCCGTCCGCAGCTCGCCCTCGACGAACTGAAGATCTTGCCGATCCGCGATTTTTCCGTCACCCGTTGGTTGAACCGTCTCAGTCTCGCCGGCCGCCACCCATCTGCCGCCGCCGCCGCGTTCGAGCACCTTCTCGACGCCGAAGAGGAGCCGTCATGAGAGATTTCTTCCGTCCCGGACGTTCGACGACGATCTGCCGCGAGGCGATGATCGCCACCTCCCACCCGCTCGCCACGTCCGCAGGGCTCGAAATCCTCGCGGCGGGCGGCAACGCGGTGGACGCCGCGCTCGCGGCGGTAGCGGTGCAATGCGTCGTCGACCCGTTGATGACCGGCCTCGGCGGCGACTGCTTCGCCCTCTACGCTCCGGCGGGTGGCGAGGTGGTCGCACTCAACGGCAGCGGACGCGCCCCGGGCGCGGCGACGGTCGCGCGCCTGAAGGAACTCGGCCTCGACCGCGAGATCCCCCAAACCAGCCCGCACGCGGTGACCATCCCCGGTGCGGTGGCGGCCTGGCTCAAGCTGCACCGCCGCTTCGGCACCCTGTCCCTCGACCGTCTGTTCGCCCGCGCCATCGGCCATGCCGAAACCGGCTTCGCGGTCACGCCCCGCGTCGCCTGGGACTGGGCGCGCAACGCGAAGACGGTGGAAAAGGACGAGGGCGGCAAGGCGTTGTTCCTCCCCCATGGGCGCGCGCCGCTGGCGGGAGAGGTGTTCGCGCAGCCTAAGATCGGCCAGCGCCTGCGCGAGGTCGCGCGTCACGGCGCGGCGGCGTTCTATCTCGGTGCCACGGCGGAGTCCTTGGTCAAGCGCCTCAAAGCGCTGGGGGGACTGCACACAGTCGACGACTTCGCGGCGGCGGTCGATGGCGCCGACTTCGTCGCCCCGATCGGAGCCGACTATCAAGGTCATCGCATCCTCGAATGCCCGCCCAACGGCCAGGGCATCGCGGCGCTGCTGATTCTGAAAATCCTCGAAGGTTTCGACCTGTCGGACGGCGTTTCCCTCGCCGACCGCATCCACCTCCATGCCGAGGCGACCAAGCTCGCCTATCACCACCGCGACGTGTTGATCGGCGATGCGGCTGCGATGCCGCCCGGCACCGTGGACTCCCTGCTGTCCGAACCCACCATCGCCGCGCTACGCCGCCGCATCGACGCGGCACGCGCGATGCCGCCCGCGCTGTGGGACGAACCGGAGCACAAAGACACCGTCTACCTCTGCGTCGTCGACCGCGACGGCAACGCGATCTCGTTCATCAACTCGATCTTCCACGCCTTCGGCTCCACCCGCGTCGATCCCGAAACCGGCATCCTGCTGCACAGCCGCGGCGCGTCGTTCCGCCTGATCGAAGGGCACCCGAACGCAATCGGCCCCGGTAAGCGCCCGATGCATACGATCATTCCCGGGATGGTGCAGAAGAACGGCCGGACGGTGATGCCGTTCGGGGTCATGGGCGGGCAGTATCAGGCGGCGGGGCACGCGGCGCTGCTCTCGGGAATTCTCGACCGCAAGCTCGACATCCAGGCCGCGATCGACGCCACCCGCAGTTTCGCCTTCGGCGGATTGCTCGAGGTCGAACCGACCATCGCCCCCGACACCATCGCCGACCTCAAACGGCGCGGCCACGCCCCGGCCAAGGCCCTGGCCCCGATCGGCGGCGCGCAGGCGATCTGGATCGACCACGCTGCGGGCGTGCTCCTCGGCGGCTCCGACCCGCGCAAAGACGGCTCAGCCCTCGGCTTCTAACCGGCATCCTGCACGAAAAACGCCTTAGCCGTTTTACGAACTAAGGCGTTGATGTAATTGGTTGCGGGGGCCCGCAACGTCTTTTGTTATAACTTGGGGTCTGTTGCGGCTTTTGCGCCCGGAAACGATGTCGAGGATGTTCATCGCCTCGCCGCGTAAGGTGGCGTTGACCTCGCCGCGCTTGTCGCCGGGCTCAAGCATCACTTCGTCGACCAGCGCACGGAACGCCTCGGCGGCCTGATCGCGCAGTTCGGGATCGGCCAGAGCCTCGCTCAACTGCGTCACCTTGGCCTTGTAGATTTCGGCGATGTTGGGGTGGATGTCCGGGACATCCTCGGGCGCCTGTTCCATGCGCGCCAGGACATCCGCCTTCTGGCGTTCCAGTTCCTCCATCCGATCCTTCATGGCCGGCTGATACATGCCGTCCTCAATCGCTGCCATGATGCCAGCGATACCGCGTTCGATCTTCTCCAGCGCCTTACGGTCAAGCTCCACCTGCGCCCGGCGTTCACGGTTCTGACTGTTCAGCGCTTCGGCATAGGCGCGCACGGCCTTGGCGACCCGCTCGGCCGAAACCAGCCGTTCGGTAAGGCCGGACAGAATACGCTGCTCGATGTCATCGCGACGGATGGTATGGCCGTTGTCGCAGGTACCCCGCCGATAACGATTGAGACAGCCATAGCGGTCACGGGTGATGATGCCGTAATTGCCGCCGCAGCAGCCGCATTTGAGTAGGCCGGAGAACAGAAAGGCGGGGCGGCGCAGCTCGTTGACGTGCTTGGCACGATAAGCGCGCACGCCTTTGGTGACATTCTCGAACTGCCTGGAAATCTCCTCCTGCCGCCGCCGCGCCGCCTGCCACAGGTCTTCGTCGACGATGCGCAGTTCCTGCACCTCGGTCCTGATCCATTCGGACTCCGGGTTGACGCGCGAGACGCGCTTTCCCGTCGCCGGGTTCTTGATGTAGCGGAGCCGGTTCCAGACCAGCACACCGGCATAGAGCTCGTTGTTGACGATGCCGGTGCCCCGGCAGACATGGCCGCGAATGGTGGTGTCTCCCCAAGCCTTGCCATTGGGACCGGGAATACCGTCGCGGTTGAGATCGGCGGCGATGGCCTTGGGGCTCTTGCCGGCGGCGAATTCGCGAAAGATGCGGCGGACGATCTCGGCCTCGGCCTCGTTGATCTTCCGTTCGCCGCGCACCTGCTCGCCATCGCCGTTGAGCCGCTTCACGACGTCATAGCCGTAGCAGAGGCCGCCGCCCGCCTTTCCCTTCTCGACGCGGCCGCGCAGACCGCGGTGGGTCTTGGCGGCGAGGTCTTTCAGGAACAGGGCGTTCATGGTTCCCTTGAGACCGACATGCAGCTCCGAGATCTCGCCCTCGGCAAGCGTCACGAGCGTCACGCCCGCGAATTTGAAATGCTTGTAGAGGATGGCGACATCGGCCTGGTCGCGGCTGATGCGGTCCAGCGCTTCCGCCAGCACGATCTCGAATTTGCCCGCCTGCGCGTCCTGCAAGAGCGCCTGAATACCCGGCCGCAAGGTGACGCTTGCGCCCGAAATGGCGGCGTCCTTGTAGACCCCCACCACTTTCCACTTCTCCCGCGCCACCTGATCCCGGCAAATGCGGAACTGGTCCTCGATGGAGGAAACGCTCTGATTGTCCGAGGAATAGCGGGCGTATAGCGCAACGCGGGTCATAAGACTTTCCTTTCTCTCAAGGGCGGATTTCACCCGTCCGGTTCCCGCCCCTCTTCCTTTGGTCAGTTGTCGTTGGCCGCCCGCTTCCGCCGCTCCCGCTCCCAGGCCCTGATGTGTTCGCGGGCGATGTGGCGGCCAATGGCCCGCGCGATGGTGTCCAAGTGCCGCTCCGCTTCTTCCCTCGCCCGTTGCTCTGGCCCATTATCGTTCGCCGGAGGCGGGATGACCGCGGCCGCCTGGTCCTCCTTTTCCTTCATGGGTCGAACCTTTCCAGTATTGATGCATACTGGATAAGGATCGCGCAAAAGCAGCCGAGTTCTTATGGCCGTTATATACCCTGGTCTTCTCCCACGCCTCCTTTAGGCAAACAGCGCCTTCAACATTTCTCCCTGCTCGGCATGCTTGGCTGGATTTTCTGCCTTGAGCCTGCGCAAGTTGAGAAGCTTCCACTGGATGGCGGGGAGCCGTTCGCCCTGGGGCAGGTCGATGAGAGCGAAATCCGGTTCGGCGTTGTGAAGCGACATCAAGAATGCCGCTGCGTTGTCGGTCAGACGCCTTCGGACATCCGTGATCAGGCGCGTTCGCGCCGTTTCGAGATCGGACAGCGCGATCTCTTCCCGCGTCATCCCAACGAATTCCTCAGTGTACAGTTCTTCTATCGGGATAGCCGGTGGCGCCAGCAGTTCGTGCGGCGGACGGCCGGACGCGCAGACATAGACCAGAAAGACCCGGAACAAATCGTCCGTCAGCCCCTCATTCTCATAGAGCAGGTGGACATCGTAGAGATCGCGCGGGTGCTGGCGGTCGAGGGCGGCATGCAGCTTGCCGGCAAAGAGGTCCTCGAAGGCGAGCACCGGCATCTCGGCGAAGCCAAAGGCCTCCTCCACCGCGTCCGAAACCCTCATCGGCACCGGCGACAGCACCGTTCCGCGCATGACAGGCGAGGTCTCGATCTTCACACTCGCCGCACCGCGAGAGGCCATGATGCGGGTTTCCAGGTTCCCGCCGCCAGCGATGCGCTGGAGCCGCACATCCCTGTTGCTGCGGCCGAATGAGTCCATGATCCGGTCGAGCGTGGCATCGATTTGCTGAAGAGAGACGGCGCGATCCTCGATCGGCACATAGGTCAGATCGATATCGACCGACAGACGCGGCATGTCCCGGTAGAAGAGATTGATGGCCGAACCGCCTTTGAGCGCAAAGACCTCCTCAGCCGCAATGGCCGGCAGGAGGCGCATCAGCAAGCGGACCTGCTCGACATAGCGTTCACGCATGGCTCGCGTCCTCGTCCCCATCCGCAGGCAGAAGCGTCTCGGGCACATAGATCCGGTAGACCGGGTGCAGTTTTCCGCCCTTCACCAGCGCGCGCGGGCCGGATCCGAAATCGATGGCGCTCTTGTCAAGATGCTTCACCCAGGCATGGGCATGCCGGTCGGCGAACACGAAGAACAGGCGCTTAACCTTGATGCTTCGGCAAGCGCGCAGCAGGGTCATCAGGCGCTTGGGACGCAGGTTCGTCAGCCCCTGAAAGATCATGTCCAGATTGTCGAAGGTCGCGTGGGCTGGCAGTTCGTCGAGCGCTTCGAGGATGGCGCGCTCGGGGGACGAAACCTTGAGCGGCCAGCGCCAGGGGCTCACGGTCGGGCCATGTCCCGCCCCCACCCCCGGCGCGCTCTCGAATTGGTGCTCGGCATTCTCGACGCCGGCAAGGTCGTCACCGAACAGGACGCGCGAGCGAACGACGAACTGTGCCTTGCCCGGAAGGCGGGCCAGCCAGGAGGGAACTTCGCCATAGAGATAGACACGCTCCCCGCCGCCAAGCGGCAGATAGTGAGCGAGCCCATGGAAGCCGAGCGCGCTCAAGCCACCCAGATGGACGTCATGTTCCATGATCCATTGGATCGACAGCAGCGGGAGCTGCCAGTCGGTCTCCGGTCGGACAAGCGGGCGCCCTGCCTGATCGGTATGAGGCAGCGGCCGGCGGTAGACCCCGCGTGCCACCCGCTCCAGCCAGCCCCGCTCGGCGTAATCGTGGATGGACTTGGGATCGATGCCGAAGCGCTTCAGCCATGCGGCGTCGACCAGGAAGCCGGGAGGAACGCGCTCCAGAAAGGGCTTCAGCCTTGGTGTTCTTTGATGGCTCATAACCATCAAATTCGCATATTTTGAAAATATGCGCAACTTTCATTTCCTATATATCCCCTTTTGATGGTCCATAACCATCAAAAAATGGAGACTTCAAAATTCTCTATGCCATTGCCGTCCGGGACGGGCGCACCGGCAGGAACGACCACGGACGCACCCCTTTTCGAGAGCCCGGCAGGACGATGATACGAATCCTCGGCACATACGCTTATGGTCCGAGGATTCGTAACAATCTCCCCTGCAGGAAGGCTCGCCTTGCCTTCCGCGACATCCACACGACCGCGAAGGGCGCGACTTCCGAATTCATGGGCAAAAGCCATCACCGTCTGAAGTCTTTTGCGAACGATTTCGGAATAGAGCAAATCGGAGCAGTTCATCCCTCCCGCCGCCTGTTCCAGACGAGCTGCGCCCGGTCCCCCTCCTCGGAGGGGAACAGGGCGGCGGTGAAGGGTTCGGGAAGGCTCGGGTCGTCGAGACGGAGGCGGAGATAGTATTTCGGGTGATCACCCGTTGTCCGGGCATCCCAGGCGTCACCGATGCGGGCGTTGCCGACAAGGACTCGGAATGCCGGGGCGTTGTCATGGGTACGGTCGTCATTGGGGACGAGCCGGACTTTGGCGTCGATGGTGAGCGTGCGGATGGAACCGGTCCAGCCCCCGTCATTGGACAAAGTGAAGGTGCCGATTTGCATAGGTTACTCCTGGAATTGCGATGCGGATGAGACAGCGGGCGACGCCGCTTCGCTATCGCCCGCGCGGGGTGAGCGGGCGCGCCGCGCCGGTTGGTCGATGTTCGTCTCGGGCAACCCCTCCTTGCGCGCCTTGGCGAAGGCGCGGTCGCTGTCGAGGAAGGCCTCCAGCATGAAGGGAATGAGCTCGGCGACGGACTCGGCCTCGCCATAGGTGGCGCGGTAGAGGATCGCATAATCCCGTAGCGCCTGGTTCAGGTCCGCGCCGACGGTGATGGTGATCTTCGCCGGCGTGCGGTCGGGCAGTTTTCCGAGTTTCAGATTGGCCATGATCGATCCTCCTTTGCTAAAGCTTCGGTGGACAGGTTTCAGCCCTGGTAGCGGCGCAATACGAGATCCCTGTGAACGATGATCCTGAGCGGCCAGCCGGGACGGACGGTGATGGTCGGCTGGATGTTCAGGTTCTTCTCGGTGATGCGCTGGCCGGCGCGGTTGACATTCTGCTGGGTGGACTCGCGTATCGCCCGGACCAGGTCGCTCTCGTTACTGCCGAGGCTCAGCTCCGTGCCGACGCCGAGCAGGGTGGCAAGCGCGATGCCCTTGATGAGCCGCCAGGTGTGGTAGTCGACCTCGTCCTCGAGCCCGGCATAGCCGGCGGTGTCGGTGGCGGGCAGATTGTCGATCTCGATGGAGGAGCCGTCGGGCAGGATGATGCGCTGCCAGACAAGCAGCGCACGGGACTGGCCGAAGGCAATCACGCTGTCATAGGTGCCGATCAGGCGCGAGCCCTGTGGTATCAGCAGCGTGCGGCCGGTCACCGTGTCGTAGACGTTCTGGGTGACCTGGGCGACGACGAGGCCCGGCAGGTCGGAATTGATGCCCGTGATCAGGCTCGCGGCGATCACACTGCCGGCCATCACCTGATGGGGCGAGACCGGGGTCTGTAGCGCGTGCGGATTGTAGATGCCGCCGGTATCGCGCTGATTCAGGAAGTCGAGCTTGCGCTGCTGGTTGTTCTGGTCGCGTTCGGGATCGAGCGCCAGGCGGTTGGCATCGGGCGAACCGGTCTCCGTCGCTGCCATTTGCTGGGACTGGCCCGTCACTGCCGGCGCGTCCTGCCGCGGCCGGTTCTCGATACGGAAGAAGACGCCGGCCTCCTTCGCCTGGATGGCCTGCTGGGCGAGGCGCTGCTCCTCGGCGGACAATTCCGATCCTCCCGGCGCGATGCCGAGCTGCCGCTGGCGTTCGAGGATCGGCCGGCCGAGATCGCCGGGCAGCGGCGGCCCGAGCTGCGGTGTCTCCGGCTTGACCTGGCTGTAATCGCCGGGCAACGCGGCAAGGCCGTCCGGGGTCGGTTTGCGTTCGGTGTTGTAGAGCTCCTCGGCCTGGTCCTGGATTCGCAGGGCCGGGCCTTGCAGCGCCATCATGGTCACGCCGAGGATGGCGCCGGAGCCGAGCGCGGCCACGCCGATGACAAGGCCGCGCCTGAAGCGTACGACGCGGCGGGGCGCGGCGCGCAGGTCCAGCTTGCCGGGATCGCGCTTGGACGAACCGGCAGGTTTTGGCGTGGGTGCGGCGGGATCCGTCATGGCCTCTCCCCCTACCGGTCCGTGCGCGAAAACAACGCGGTGCGCCGTGGCGTCCCGTCGGTCCGGGAAATCCGAACCACCTGCTGCGGCTTGGCGCCGAGGCGCAGTTCGGCGGCAGCGAAGAGGCGGTCGACGATGTAGTAGTTGCCGCGCATGCGGTAGTTGACGAGCTGGTTGCCGCCGTCGGCGCCCACCACGAAGAGCGGCGGCGCCTCGCCCTGATCGATCCGGCGGGGGAACTCGATATAGACCTTGTGGCCATCGTCGAAGGCGCGCAGGGGCTTCCAAGGCGGGTTGTCGCCGGTGATGGCGTAACGGAAGCGGATGTTTTCGAGCGCGATGTTGGACGCCACCGGCAGCGCTGTCTCGGCCGCCGCGTTCTGCCGGCGCAGGGCGAGAAGCTGATCGGATGGATAGGTCCAGGAGATCGCCGCCATGGCGGTCCTCTCGGTGCTTTCAAGCTGGAGGTGATAGGCGCGGCGGTCGGTGGTGATGACGAGATTGGTTTTGAGGCCCGGCGCAAAGGGCTTGACCAGCACATGGGTACGCTCCGAATTGCCTGTGCCGCTCAGCGTGTCGCCGATCACCCAGCGCACCGTGTCGCCGGCGGAGACGGAGGTGAGCTTTTCGCCGGGCTGCAAGGCAATGTCGCTGACGCGCTCGGGCGCCGCATAGAGACGGTAGAGCGCCCCTTCCGTATAGGGATAGACCTGGATGGCGTTGACATAGCCGTGCTTGGTCGGCTCCTGGGTCGCCGCCTTGTTGGCGTCCTCGACCCGCTCGGTCGGCGGGCGCTTGTCCTCGGTCACCTCGCCGGGCTCCGGCAGAAGCTGGCCCGGCAATGGCAGGACCTTCGGCACCTCGACGATCTTCACCGGCCTGGCCGGTTCCCTGTCGATGACGGCCGGCTTGAAGTCGTCGGAGTCGTAGCTGATCGTTGGCGGCAAAGGCTTTGTGGCGCAGGCGGACAAGGCCAGCGCCGACACGGTGATGACGAACATGTTCTTCTTCATTGAGAGGGCTCCTTGGGCAATTGCGGCGCGGTGGCGTCGAGTTCGCGCGACCAGTCGATGGCGTTGACGAAGACGCCGAGGGGGTTCTTGCGGAGCTGCTCGGCGGTGCGCGGGGTCTGGATCACGACCGTCAGGATCGCGGTCCAGCGCTCAGTGCGGGCAAGGCTACCGCGCTCGAAGACCTGCTCGGTCCACTTGACCTGGAAGGAGGCGTCAGAGGCCCGCACAACGCTCGTCACCTGGACCGAGACGCTGCGGGTGCCGATCGCGCTGAAGGGATCGTTCTTCTTAGCGTGGTCGTTCAGGAACAGCGCGGCGCGGTCGGTGGCGAAATCGTAGGCGGACAGCCAGTTCTGGCGCACCAGCACCGGATCGGTGGACACCGAACGGACGTTGGTGATGAAGCGGGCGAGGTGCCAGGCGATCTGGGCGTCGGCCGGCTGGTAGTTCTGGATCGCCGGCGCGACGGCGCGCGCCTCGCCGAACTTGTCGACCTCGACCACATAGGGCGCGACGCGGCTTTGCAGCGACTGCCAGAGCAAGCCGCCGGAAAGACCGACGGAAAGCGCCAGGCAGCCGAAGGCCATGACCCGCCAGTTTCTTGCCTGGATACGGGACGCGCCGATGCGCTCGTCCCAGAGCTGGGCGGCCCTCTGATAGGGAGTGACGGGCTCCGGCGTCGTGCCGTATCGTTGAATCGGTCGTCGGAAGAACATGGGTCAGTCGTCCTTGTCATTGAGGGAGGGATTGGCGCCGTTGCCGGGCCGGTCACCGTCCTTGATGGCTTGGGTGGCGGTCTGCCGATGCGCACGCGCCGCCTGTTCGGAGCGCAGGCGGTTCGCCCAATCCGGCGGGGAACTGGAGGGGATGCCCGCCGATGCGGC
>LUYR01000603.1 GCA_001603335.1 Rhodospirillales bacterium Alpha_05
GACGCCGCCGCCCATGCCGGATTCCGAGAACCGCGCGATGTGGGCGTCGGGCAGGTCGTCGATGAAGCGGCTCGGCATGTTGTTCTGCCACTGGCCGTAGATCCGCCGCGCCGCCGCGAAGCTCACCGTCGCGCCCTTGCGCGCACGGGTGAGGCCGACGTGGGCAAGGCGGCGTTCCTCTTCCAGACCCTTGGCGCCGCTCTCGTCGAGCGAACGCTGGTTGGGGAACAGGCCGTCCTCCCAGCCGGGCAGGAAGACGTGGTCGAACTCCAGCCCCTTGGCGGCATGCAGGGTCATCACCGAAAGCCGCTCGATCTCGTCGCCGCCCTGGTTTTCCATCACCAGCGCGACGTATTCGAGGAACTCCTGGAGGTCGGCGAATTCGTCCATCGCCGCCAGCAGTTCCTTGAGGTTTTCCACCCGGCCCGGCGCGTCGGGCGCCTTGTCGCGCCGCCACATCTCAAGGTACCCCGAGCCTTCCAAAACGTCGTCGAGCAGGGTGCGCGGGTCGGCGGAGGCCGCAAGGGTGCGCCAATCGGCCAACTCGTCGAGGAATTTTCCAAGGCAGGTGCGGGCGCGCGCGGGCAGGTCGCCCGCCGCGATCATGTCGGCGGCGGCGGCGGTCATCGGCGTGTTGGTGGCGCGGGCTTCCTGGCGCACCAGGTCCACCGTCGCGTCGCCGATGCCACGGCGCGGCAGGTTGACGATGCGCTCGAAGGCGAGATCGTCGGCGGGCTGGCTGATCAGCCGCAGATACGCCACCGCGTCGCGGATTTCCTGGCGCTCGTAGAAACGCGGGCCACCGACGACGCGGTAGGGCACGCCCTGCGCCATCAGCCGCTCTTCGAAGGCGCGGGTCTGGTATCCGGCGCGCACCAGCACCGCGATCTCGGACAGCGGCACCTTCTTGCGCTGCAAGGTCTCCGCCGCCTCGACCACGACGCGCGCCTCGTCCTCGCCGGTCCAAACGCCCCGCACCACCACCTTCTCGCCCCACTCGCCCGAGGCCGGGCGCAGGGTCTTGCCGAGGCGGTCGGCGTTCTGCGCGATCAGGTGCGCGGCGGCGGCGAGGATGTGGCCGGTGGAGCGATAGTTGGTTTCCAGCCGCACCACCTTCGCGCCGGGGAAGTCCTCGGTGAAGCGCAGGATGTTGCCGACTTCCGCGCCGCGCCAGGAGTAGATCGACTGGTCGTCGTCGCCGACGCAGCAGAGGTTTCCCGAGCCCTTGGCGAGCGCGCGCAGCCAGAGCCCCTGCGCGACGTTGGTGTCCTGGTATTCGTCGACCATGACGTAGCGGAAGCGGCGCTGGTAGCTCGCCAGCACGTCGGGCGCTTCGCGGAACAGCTCCAGGCACTTCAGCAGCAGGTCGCCGAAGTCGCAGGCGTTGAGGCGGGCGAGTTCGCCCTGGTAGGCGCGGTAGATCGCCACGGCGCGGCCGCCCGCGTATTCCCCGCCCGGGTCCGCGCCGACCTGATCCGGGCCGACGCCGCGATCCTTCCACCGCTGCAACACCGCGAGCAGCGCCTGCGGCGGCCAGCGCTTGGTGTCGATGTCCATCCCGGCGGAAATCTGCTTAATCAGGCGGAGCTGGTCGTCGGCATCGAGGATGGTGAAGTCGCGCGGCAGGCCGATGCGCTCGCCGTCGCGGCGCAGCATCCGCGCGCCCAAGGCGTGGAAGGTGCCGAGCGCCACCGAGGCGGCGACGCCCTCGCCGATGATCTGGCCGACCCGCTCGCGCATCTCGCGCGCGGCACGGTTGGTGAAGGTGACCGCCAAGATCTGCCACGGCTGGGCGAAGTTGCCCGCGAGCAGGTAAGCCAAACGCGTCGTCAGCACCTTGGTCTTGCCGGTGCCCGCGCCCGAGAGCACCAGCAGCGCCCCCTCGGTGGTGCGCACCGCCTCGGCCTGCTCCGGGTTCAATCCGGCGAGCAGTTGGTCCGGCGTCGGACCGGCGGGCGGCGGCAGCGGGGCGAACCCGTCATCGAGGGCGAAAGGATCGGACATATCGCGTTTCCGTATAGCGGCGGCGAAGGGGTGTTGTGCCCCATGTGCGCCCGCCGTGGCAAGAATAACCCACGCCCGCGTCGCGCCGATGGCAGACACGCTTGGCGCACATGGGCAAAACCCGTGAAACTCCTTGCCCTCGCCGGAGCGGGGTTGCTAGAACCGGCGAACACCCGCGACGTCCTTGAACCGCAAAGCCGATTTGCGCCTCTGCCGGAGATTTTTGCCTCCGCGCACTGTCATTCGTTCACGGCACGCCCACATTCGCTGATACCCTACCGCCCGTTCGAGAGTTCTCATGCCGCGTATATTTGGGTCCGGTCGCGCCGGATCGCGATTCGAGAAGATCAAAGCCTCCGCCTCCTGGCAGTTCGCGGCACGCTGGACGCAGCGGCTCTCGGTCTGGCTCGGCGGCATTCTCGTCGCCCTGGTCGCGATCCTGTTCGCCGAAGTCACCGAATACGCGTTCGAACTCTGCCACCGCATCATCACCTGGCACCCGAGCGTCGCCTTCCTCATCGCCCCCGCAGGGCTGGCGCTGGTGGCGCTGATCACGCTGCGCTTCGTCCCCGGCGCGCAGGGCTCGGGCATTCCGCAGACGATCGCGTCGCTCAGCATGTCGGCGGAGCAGCGCAAGGGCGTGCTCTCGATCCCGATCGCCTTCGCCAAGATCGCGCTCACCGCCATCGGCCTCGCCTCGGGCGCGTCGGTCGGGCGCGAGGGGCCGACGGTGCAGATCGGCGCGTCGCTGATGCTCCGGGTTTCCAACCTCTTCCACATGAACACCGCCTTGAGCGAGCGCAGCATGACCCTCGCGGGCGGCGCGGCGGGCATCGCAGCGGCATTCAACACGCCGCTCGCCGGGATCGTCTTCGCAATCGAGGAACTCTCGCGCTCCTACGAGGCGCGCACCAGCGGCACGGTGCTGACCGCGGTGATCCTCGCGGGCATCACCTCGATCGCCCTGGTCGGCAATTCCCCCTACTTCGGCCACTCACTGGTGATGCTCGACATCGGCCGCGGCTGGTTCGCGGTCGGCGTCATCGGCGTGCTCGGCGGCGCGTTGGGCGGCTTGTTCTCGCGCCTCCTCGTGGCGGCGAGCCAGCGCGGACTGCCGGGCGCGGTCGGGCGCTTCGCCAGGGCGCGGCCGATAGC
>LUYR01000604.1 GCA_001603335.1 Rhodospirillales bacterium Alpha_05
CCCCGGCATCCTGCCGGTGACCAACTTCGCCCAGGTGGTGAAGTTTTCGGGCGCGTGCGGTGCGAGCGTGCCGCCGTGGATGCACCGCGCCTTCGAGGGCCTGGACGACGACCCGGAGACCCGCCGCCTCGTCGCCGCCACGGTGGCGGCGGAGCAGGTGCGCGCGCTCGCCGACGACGGCATCGCCGATTTCCACTTCTACACCCTGAACCGCGCCGACCTGGCGTTCGCGATCTGCCATCTGCTGGGCGTGCGCCCGCAGGTTTCGGCCCGTTAAGGAAGGTTTGTTTCGATGTCCAAGTTTCTCGAGGCTCTCTCCGAGCGCGTGCTGCTGTGCGATGGCGGCATGGGCAGCCTGGTGCAGGCGCTGGATCTGTCCGTCGACGTCGACTTCATGGGGCAGGAGAACTGCACCGAAGTGCTGGTGCTGTCGCGCCCCGACGTGATCCGCGACATCCATAGCCGCTACTTCGCCGCCGGCGCCGACTGCGTCGAGACCGACACCTTCGGCGGTTCGCCGGTGACGCTGGGCGAGTTCGGGCTCCAGGATCGCGCCTTCGAGATCAACAAGCGCGCCGCCGAGATCGCGCGGGAAGCGGCGGAAGGCTTCGCCGACGGCCGCAGCCGCTTCGTCGTCGGCTCGATCGGTCCGGGCACCAAGCTGCCGAGTCTCGCTCACATCGACTACGACACGCTGGAAGCCGCCTTCGCGATCCAGTGCGAAGGCCTGATCGCGGGCGGCGCGGATTCGTTCCTGATCGAAACCTGCCAGGACCCGTTGCAGATCAAGGCGGCGGTCAACGGCGCGAAGCTCGCCAACGCCAAGCTCGGCGCGAAGCTGCCGATCATGGTGCAGGTGACGGTGGAGACCACCGGCACGCTGCTCGTCGGCTCCGACATCGCCGCCGCCGCGACCGCGCTCCATGCCCTCGACATCGACAGCCTCGGCCTCAACTGCGCCACCGGTCCGGCGGAGATGGCGAAGCACGTGAAGTGGCTGGCCGAAAACTGGCCGGGCCTGATCTCGGTGCAGCCGAACGCGGGCCTGCCCGAGCTGGTGGACGGCCAGACCGTCTATCCGCTCAATCCCAAGGAACTCGCCGACTGGCACGCCCGCTTCGTCACCGAGGACGGGGTGAATTTGATCGGCGGCTGCTGCGGCACCCGGCCCGAGCACATCGCCGCGATCGACGCGATGCTGAAGGGCATGAGCGGTGCCGCGCTGCGCCCCGCGCCGGTGAAGCGCAGCGTGCATTGGGTGCCTGCCGTTGCCTCGCTCTACAGCCAGGTGACGCTGCGCCAGGAGAACGCGATCCTCTCCATCGGCGAACGCTGCAACGCCAACGGTTCGAAGAAATTCCGCGAGTTCCAGGACGCCGAGAACTGGGACGGCATCGTCGGCATGGCGCGCGAGCAGGTGAAGGAAGGCTCGCACACCCTGGACGTCTGCACCGCCTTCGTCGGGCGCAAGGAGCTCCCCGACATGACCGAGGTGGTGTCGCGCCTGCGCGGCTCGGTCGACGCGCCGCTGGTGATCGATTCCACCGACACCCAGGTGATCGAGGCGGCGCTCAAGCTTTACGGCGGCAAGGCGATCATCAACTCGATCAACTTCGAGGACGGCGAGGACGAGGCGGAAGCCCGCTTGCTGCTCGCGCGCAAATACGGCGCGGCGGTGGTGGCGCTGACCATCGACGAAGTCGGCATGGCCAAGCTCGCGGCGGACAAGCTCCGCATCGCCAAGCGGCTCTACGAGTTCGCCTGCGTCAAGCACGGCCTGCCCGCCGCCGATCTGATCTTCGACCCGCTCACCTTCACCATCTGTACCGGCAACCCGGACGACCGCCGCCTCGGCCTCGAAACCCTGGAGGCGATCGCCGCGATCCATGCCGAGCTGCCCGAGTGCCAGATCAGCCTCGGCCTGTCGAACGTGTCGTTCGGCCTGAAGCCCGCGGCGCGGCACGTGCTGAACTCGGTCTACCTCGACCACGCGACCAAGGCGGGGATGACCGCCGCGATCCTGCACGTGTCGAAGATCATGCCGCTGCACGCGATTCCGGAAGACGAACTGAAAGCCGCCGAAGACCTGATCTTCGCGCGCGGTACGGCGGACTACGACCCGCTCCAGGCGTTCATCGCCCTGTTCGAGAATAAGGACGACACCGCGAAGGAGGTGCGCGCCGAGCCCGCGACCGTCGAGGAGCGGCTGATCCGCCGTGTCGTCGACGGCAACCGCGTCGGCATCGAGGCCGACCTCACCGCCGCGCTCGAAACCCATCCGCCGCTCGAAATCATCAACACCCTGCTGCTCGACGGCATGAAGACGGTGGGCGAGCTGTTCGGCTCGGGCAAGATGCAGCTGCCGTTCGTGCTTCAGTCCGCCGAGACGATGAAGGCGGCGGTGGCCTTCCTCGAGCCGTTCATGGAGCGGGTCGAGGGGGAAGAGAAGGGCACCATGGTGCTGGCGACGGTGAAGGGCGACGTCCACGACATCGGCAAGAACCTCGTCGACATCATCCTCACCAACAACGGCTACAAGGTGATCAACCTCGGCATCAAGCAGCCGGTGGAAGACATCCTGAAGGCGGCGGTGGAACACAAGGCCGACATCATCGGCATGTCGGGCCTTTTGGTGAAGTCCACGGTGATCATGCGCGAGAACCTGATCGAGATGGCCAAGCGCGGCATGACCACGCCGGTGATTTTGGGCGGCGCGGCGCTCACCCGCAAATACGTCGAGGAAGACTGCGTCGACGCCTACGCGACCTGCGGTCGTGTCGCCTATGGCCGCGATGCCTTCGACGATCTCGAACTCATCGCCAAGGCGATGGACGGCACTTTCGACGCCTACCTCGCCGAGCGTCAGGCGAAGCGTGCCGGGCGGCCGTCGAACCAGCGCCGCGAACTCGGCCGCGCCAAGCGCCCGACCGAGCGCCCGGTGGACGTGGAAGCCCTGGCCCTGCGCCGCGCCGAGCTGGCGAAGGTGGCCGAGGTGCCGAAGCCGCCGTTCTGGGGCGCGCGGGTGGTCGACGAGGTGCCGCTCAAGGCGCTGATTCCGTTCGTCAACGAGCGCATGCTCTACCAGTTCCAGTGGGGCTACAAGAAGCAGGGCAAGAGCCTCGCCGACTGGTCCGCCTGGGCGGCGAAGGAGGTGCGGCCGATCTTCCACGACCTCGTCGCCCGCTGCGAGCGCGAGCAGATTTTGAAGGCGCAGGCGGTCTACGGCTTTTGGCCGTGCGCGTCGGACGGCGACGCGGTTGTGCTGTTCGATCCCGAGACCGACGCCGAGGTCGCGCGCTTCGGCTTCCCGCGCCAGAGCTCGGAGGACGGCCTCTGCATCGCCGACTTCTTCCGCGACATCTCCTCGGGCGAGCGCGACGTGATCGGCCTGCAGGCGGTGACGGTGGGGGCGAAGGCCTCGGAAACCGCGCGCCAGTGGTTCGCCGCCGACAAGTACCAGGACTACCTTTACCTCCACGGCGTCTCGGTGGAAATGGCGGAAGCGATGGCGGAATACACCCACAAGCGCATCCGCGCCGACTTGGGCTACGCCGCCGAGGACGACCGCGACATCGAGAAGATGCTGTCGCAGGGCTACCGCGGCTCGCGCTATTCCTTCGGCTATCCGGCCTGCCCCAACCTCGAGGACCAGGGCGCGCTGCTCAAGCTCCTGGGTGCGGACCGCATCGGCATCACCTTGTCCGACGAGTTCCAACTCGAGCCCGAGCAGTCCACCTCGGCGATCGTCGTGCTTCACCCGCAGGCGAAATACTTCGGCGTCTGAGCGCTTAGGGTCTTGTTCTCGGGCAGTGGTGGTCCCACGATTTAAGCTGCCCGAGACATAGGGTTTGGGGGGAACCGACGGACACCGGCATGGACGACTTCACCGAAAGCCCGGAACTGGCACTGGCGGCCGCACGGCGCGCGACCGAGGCGATGACCCTTCACGGGGTGGTGCCCCATCCGCGCAACTATGCGCTTTGGTACGTCTATTGCGCGGGCACGCTGCTGCCGCTCAACCGCGCCATCGACGCCGCCATCGACGCCGGCCAGCCCTTCACCGAGGCGCGCTGCGCCAGCCTGCACGCACGCTTTCTCGATTCCGAGTCCGGCATCGAGGCGGCGAGCGAGAGCGTGCGCCAGAGCGTGCTGCGGGCGATGGAGTACGTCGGCGCGGCGCACCGCAGCGCCAGCGACTACGGCCGCACCATCGAGGCGGTGTCGGATCGCCTCGATAGCGGCGAGCCCGAGGACTTCGCCCTGGTCCTGACCCACGCGGTGGCGGAAACCAAGCGCTTCGTCGACATCAACCGCTCAATCGAGCAGAACCTTGCGGAAACCTCGCGCGAGATCGCCCAACTCCGCGAACACCTCGACACCCTGCGGCGCGGCAGCCGCAGCGATCCGGTCACCGGGCTGGCGACGCGGCGGGTGTTCGACATCGCGCTGAAAGAGCACGTCGTCCTCGCGGGGCACGATCAGGAGCCGCTCTCGGTGGTGGTGATGGATATCGACAACTTCCAGCAGTTCCGCGGCAGCTTCGGCGAGGGCGTCGGCGATCAGGTGTTGCGCCTGATCGGGCGGTCGATCCTCGAAAACGTCAAGGGCCAGGATACGGTGTCGCGCTACGGCGACCAGAGCTTCGCGGTGATCCTGCCCGACACCCACCGCACCCAGGCCGAGACCACGGCGGAGAGCATCCGCGCCGCGCTCGCCGCGCGCAGCATCATCAATCGCCGCACCCAGGCCAACCTCGGCCAGGTCACTCTCTCCCTCCCGCCGCAGGATCTGATCCGCCGCGCCTGCGAGGCGCTCCACGCCGCCAAGGCCGGCGGTCGCAACCGCGTCGTCAGCGCGCCGTAAAATCTGTTTCAGTCGAAGCGGCGCTGGCCGCCGATGATCGGCGTGGCGATCGCCTCGGGCTCGACCGGGTCGCTGATGTCGGTGCGCAGCGTCGGCGGCTTCGGCGCGGTCTTCGCCATCAGGAAGCGCAGCGCCAGCGCCTTGTAGAGCGGGTGCGGGCAGACGATGCGCGACACGCCGAAGGCGAGGAACGAGGTCGCCATCAGGGGCACGGTCAGCCCCTGGTTGGAGGTCATTTCCATCACGATCACCGCCGCGGTGATCGGCGACTGCACCACGCCGGTGAAATACGCCGCCATGCCGAGGAGGATGCAGGCGTTGGCCGGGGTGTCGGGGAGGAAGCGCGAGACCGTCTCGCCCAGGCCCGCACCCGCCGAGAGCGAGGGCGAGAACAGGCCGCCTGGAATGCCGCTCAGGTAGGAGACGGCGGTGGCGAGCATCTTGAGCGGGAAGTAGGCGACCGAGAGGTCCTCGCCGCCCAAGAGCGCGCGGGCCTCGTTGTAGCCGGTGCCGTAGGTGGTGTTGCCCGAGGCCAGGCCGATGCAGGCGAGGGCGAGGCCGCAGCAGGCGGCGAACGCTATCGGCCGCGCCCTGGCGAAGCGCCCGACCGCGCCCGGCAGTCCGCGCTGGCTC
>LUYR01000605.1 GCA_001603335.1 Rhodospirillales bacterium Alpha_05
GCCGCGGCGTCGGCGGCGAGGCTGCGGGCGACCTGGACGAGTTCGTCGCGCCCGCCGTAGCTCAGCGCGATCATCAGCGTGAGCGCGGTGTTGTTTGCGGTCAGCGCCTCGACTTCGTCGAGTTGCTCCTGAATATCGGGCGCGAGCCGGGCCCGGTCGCCGATGATCCGCAGGCGGACGCCCTGTGCGTGCAGGTCGCGCGCGTCGCGGCGCAGGTAGATGCGCAGCAGGCCCATGAGGTCCTTGACCTCGTCTTCCGGCCGCTTCCAGTTTTCCGATGAGAAGCCGAACAGGGTGAGGTACTCGACCCCGAGGTCCCCGGCAGCGCGCACCACTGCGCGCACCGCCTCCATCCCCTTGCGATGCCCCGCAGCGCGCGGCAGATGACGCGCCTTCGCCCAACGTCCGTTGCCATCCATGATGATGGCGACATGGCGCGGCGTGGCGCCTGCGGCTGCAGCAGCCACGATTTGGGATTCCGATCGAGCCACGGTCAGACCTGCATGATTTCCTGTTCTTTGGAGGCGACGATCTCGTCCACCAGCTTGATCGTCCGGTCGGTGACCTTCTGGATCTCTTCGCCGTGGGTGTGCAGCTCGTCCTTCGAGACCTCGCCGTCCTTTTCCGCCTTCTTCAGCGTTTCCATGCCGTCGCGGCGCGCGTTGCGCACCGAAACCCGGGTCTGCTCGGCGTATTTGCTCGCGATTTTGGTGAGGTCGCGGCGGCGTTCCTCGGTGAGCGCCGGGACCGGCACGCGGACGGTCTGGCCGTCGACCACCGGATTAAGGCCGAGGCCCGCGTCGCGAATCGCCTTTTCCACGGCCTTGACCGAACCCTTGTCCCACACCTGGACCGAAAGCATGCGCGCTTCGGGCACGCCGATGCTGCCGACCTGCTTGAGCGGCGTGATCGCGCCGTAGACTTCCACCTGCACCGGCTCGAGGAGACCGGCGTGCGCACGCCCGGTACGCAGGCCCGCGAGTTCCTTCTTCAAGGCATCGACGGCGGACTCCATCCGGCCTTCAACCTCGAACAAAAGCTCCTCAAAATCAAACGGTTGCGCGGACATAACTCAATCCTCTCTGGCAATGATCGTATAGAGCTGCTGTTCTCCGCCGAGAACCCGGCGCAGCGAGCGTTCCTCGTGCAGGGAGAACACCAGGATCGGAATATTGTTTTCGCGCGCCAGCGCGATCGCCGACGCATCCATCACGTTCAAGCCCTTGATCAACACCTCGGTGAAGGTCAAACGCTCGTAACGCACCGCGTCCGGATCCTTTTTCGGGTCGGCCGAATAGACGCCGTCAACCTGCGTCGCCTTCATCAGCGCATCGCAGTTCATTTCGGCGGCGCGCAGCGCGGCGGCGGTGTCGGTGGTGAAGAACGGGTTGCCGGTGCCGGCGGCGAAGATCACCACCCGCCCCTTTTCCATATGGCGCACCGCGCGGCGGCGGATGTAGGGCTCGCAGACGGTCGCCATCGGGATCGCGGAAAGCACGCGCGACGGCACGCCGGAACGCTCGAGCGCGTCCTGCACCGCGAGCGCGTTGATCACGGTGGCGAGCATGCCCATGTGGTCCGCGGTCGCGCGGTCCATGCCCCGGGTCGCGCCGGTGACGCCGCGGAAGATGTTGCCGCCGCCGATCACCACGCAGATCTCGACGCCCGCGTCATGGATGTCCTTGAGTTCGGCGGCGAGGCGCGTGACGACGCGTTCGTCCAGCCCGTATTCCTGCTGCCCCATCAGACCTTCGCCCGACAATTTCAGCAAAATACGACGGAACTTCGGCTGCGCGGTCATGACATCCCCCACGAAAATACGCTTGCGCCGCACCGGACGGCACCGGCGCGATGATACACGATTATTGATATCTGTCTTAAGGAGAATCAGCCCGAAAGCCGTGTCTCCAGCCCTGCACGAAGGGCGAAAAAAACGGGGGATCGAGACCGATCCCCCGTTGTCAGTAGACCGCCGGATCAGGCGCCCTTGACCGCCGCCGCGACTTCCGCCGCGAAATCGGCCTCTTCCTTCTCGATGCCTTCGCCCAGGCACATGCGGACGAAGCCGACGAGCTTCACCGGAGCGCCGGCTTCCTTCTCGGCGTTGGCGACGACCTTGGCGATCTTGGTTTCGCCGTCGATGACGAAGATCTGCTCAAGGAGAACCGCTTCCTCGTAGTACTTGCGGATGCGGCCATCGACCATCTTCTCGATGATCTCTTCCGGCTTGCCCGAAGCGCGAGCCTGCTCGGAGAGAACGTCGCGCTCACGCGCCAGCGCATCGGCATCGACCGAGGCGACGTCGAGGAACAGCGGGTTCGCAGCGGCGACGTGCATCGCGATCTGCTTGCCGAGGGCTTCGAGAACCGCGGTCGAGCCGGTCGATTCGAGCGCGACCAGCACGCCGATCTTGCCGAGGCCCGGCGCAACCTGCGCGTGGACATAGGCGGCGACGACGCCGCTGTTCACCTTGAGCGCGGCGACGCGACGGAGGTGCATGTTCTCGCCGATGGTGCCGACCATGAAGGTCAGCTGTTCCTGGACGTTGCGGCCTTCGCCATAGGGCATCGCGGCGAGCGCTTCGACCGAGCCCTCAGCCTTGAGGCCGAGCTCGGCGACCTTGGCGACGTAGCCCTGGAAGATTTCGTTACGCGCGACGAAGTCGGTCTCGGAGTTGACTTCGACGACCGAGGCAGAGGTGCCGGCAACGGCAACGCCGACCAGGCCTTCGGCAGCGACGCGGCCGGCCTTCTTGGCGGCGGCGGCGAGGCCCTTCTTGCGCAGCCAGTCGATGGCGCCTTCGATGTCGCCGTCGGTTTCCGCCAGCGCCTTCTTGCAGTCCATCATTCCGGCGCCGGACTTTTCACGCAGGTCCTTGACGAGAGCAGCGGTGATCGCAGCCATGATTCTGGGATCCTTTCGGGGTATCGGGTAACGGATGGGGCACGAAAAAACCGAGGCCGGGCGGGCCGTTTCCGACCCGCCGCGGCCTAAAGCTGCAACGCGATTAGTGCGTGGCTTCCTCGGCGGTCGCTTCCGGAGCTTCCGGAGCTTCGGCTTCGTCGACGAAGACTTCGTCGGCCGCGCCGATGTCGACACCCGCGTCGGTCAGTTCGGTCTGGATGCCGTCGAGCACCGCGCCGCTGATCAGTTCGCAATAGGTGTTGATCGCGCGGATCGCGTCATCGTTGCCCGGAACCGGGAAGTCGATGGTGTCCGGATCGGAGTTGCTGTCGCAGATCGCCACGACCGGAATGCCGAGCTTCTTGGCTTCCTGAACCGCGAGGCTCTCCTTCAGGGTGTCGATCACGAACAGGATGTCCGGCAGGCCGCCCATGTCCTTGATGCCGCCGAGCGCGCGCTCGAGCTTGTCGCGCTCACGGTTGAGGTTGAGCTGCTCGCGCTTGGTCAGGCCCTGGAGCTCGCCGCTGTTGATGCGCTGGTCGATTTCGCGCAGGCGGCGGATCGAGAGCGACACGGTCTTCCAGTTGGTCAGCATGCCGCCGAGCCAACGATGGTTGACGTAGTACTGGCCGCAACGCTTGGCCGCTTCAGCGATCGGCTCCTGCGCTTGGCGCTTGGTACCGACGAACAGGACGCGGCCACCACCGGCAACGATCTGCTGCACCGCCTGCATCGCCCGATAGAGCATCGGAACGGTCTGCTGCAGGTCGATGATGTGGATGTTGTCGCGCGAGCCGAAGAGGAACGGAGCCATCTTCGGATTCCAGCGGCGGGTGTTGTGGCCGAAGTGCACGCCAGACTGAATCAGCTGGCTCATAGAGAAAGTCGGAAGCGCCATGATATCCTCGCTTTTCCGGTTGAAACGTCCGCAGGCCGCAGAAGGCTTTCCCTTCACCGGAGCGACCGCACCAGAGGCGCGGCCGCAAGGCCCACGTGAGTGATGGGGTGGAGATAGCGGCTCGCAGGCGCTTTGGCAAGCAGTTTCAGCCAAGCTCCTCGACCGCGACGATCCCCGGAACCTCGCGCAGCGCCGCCAGGGTGTGCGGGCCGAGGCTGCGGTTCTGCGCCAGGGTCAGGTCGACCTCGCGGTCGGCGAGGTTGACGGTGAGGCGGACGCTGTGGCGTCCGGCGGGCGCGGCACCGAGGATGTTGCCGAGCGCGGAGAGCGGCAGTTCGTCGTCGATGACGATGCGCAGGCCCTTCACCGCGCGCGCCGCGGCGCGATCGAGCGAGGTGACCTCCTGGGCGGTGAGGCGGAGCTGCTCGTCTTCGGCGCGGATTTCCACGGTGAGCAGCAACGGCTGATTGGCCTCCAGCAGCTCGCGCGCGGCGGCGAGGGTTTCGGAAAACAGCGTCACCTCGAACGACCCGGTGGCGTCGGAGAACTCGGCGAAGGCGTAGCGCCGCCCCGACTTGCCGATGCGTTCGCGCATCGCCACGACGATTCCCGCCATCTTCACCCGCGACACGCCGCCGATCCGCGCCGACGCGACGAGGTCGGTGGCGGGCATCACGTTGAGCCGGTCCATCAGCGAGGCGTAGGTGTCGAGCGGGTGCGCCGAGAGATAGAATCCGACCGCGCCGAATTCCTGGTTCAGCCGCTCCATCGGCGGCCAGTCGTCGCATTTCGGCAGTTCGGGCGGCGGAATCGCGACGCGGTCGCCGCCGAACAGGCTGACCTGCGACGAGGTGCGCTCCTGCTGCGCGGTCTGGCCGAAGCGGATCAGGGTGTCGAGGCCGTTGACGATGCGTGCGCGGTTGCGCTCGAGCTTGTCGAACGCGCCCGACTTGACGAGGTTTTCGAGGCTGCGGCGGTTGAGCACCTGGGGCTCGACGCGCTCCGCGAAGTCCATCAGGCTCTTGAACGGCCCACCCTGCTCGCGCGCCGCCACCAGCGCCTGCATCGCCACTTCGCCGACGTTCTTGAGCGCCGCGAGGGCGTAGCGCACCGCCCCCTGCCCGTCCTTGTCGTATTCGACATTGAACTCGGCGTTCGAGGCGTTGATGTCGGGCGGCAGCACCGGAATCTTGAGGCGCGAAAGCTCCTGCTTGAAGTGCGAGAGCTTGTCGGTGTTGTGGATATCGAGGGTCATCGACGCCGCGAGGAATTCCACCGGGTAGTTGGCCTTGAGGTACGCGGTCTGGTACGCGACCAGCGCATAGGCGGCGGCGTGCGACTTGTTGAAGCCGTAGCCCGCGAACTTGTTCACGTGATCGAAGATCTGGTTCGCATGCGCGCGGTTGACGCCGTTCTTCTCCGAGCCTTCGAGGAAGATCTGGCGCTGCTTGTCCATTTCCTCCTGTTTCTTCTTGCCCATCGCGCGGCGCAGCAGGTCCGCGCCGCCGAGCGAATAGCCCGCCAGGACCTGGGCGATCTGCATCACCTGCTCCTGGTAGATGATGATGCCGTAGGTTTCCTTCAGCACCGGCTCGAGCGACGGATGCATGTAGTCGACCGGCTCGGACCCATGCTTGCGATTGATGTAGCTCGGGATGTTTTCCATCGGGCCGGGGCGGTAGAGCGCCACGACGGCGACGATGTCTTCGAGGGTATCGGGGCGCATCTTGCGCAGCACGTCGCGCATGCCCTGACTTTCCAACTGGAACACGCCCGCCGCATCGCCGCGCGACAGCATCTCGAAGGTGGCGCGGTCGTCCACCGGGATCTTCAGCAGGTCGATGTCGATGCCGCGCTTGGCGATCAGCTTCACCGCGGTCGAGAGCACGGTGAGGGTCTTGAGGCCGAGGAAGTCGAACTTGATCAGTCCGGTGCTTTCCACCCACGCCATGTTGAACTGGGTGACCGGCATTTCCGAGCGCGGATCGCGGTAGAGCGGCACCAACTCGTCGAGCGGACGGTCGCCGATCACCACGCCCGCCGCGTGGGTCGAGGCGTTGCGGTAGAGGCCCTCGAGCTTGAGGCCGATGTCGAACAGCTGCGCCACCTGCGGGTCGGTGTTGCGCATTTCCAAAAGCTTCGGCTCGCCCTCGATCGCTTCCTTGAGCGGCGTCGGCTTGGCCGGGTTGTTCGGCACCAGCTTCGAGATCTTGTCGGTCTGACCGTAGGGCATGCCGAGCACGCGGCCGACGTCGCGCAGCACCGCGCGCGCCTGAAGCTTGCCGAAGGTGATGATCTGCGCGACCTTGTCCCGGCCGTAGCGATCCTGGACGTAACGGATCGTTTCTTCGCGGCGATCCTGGCAGAAGTCGATATCGAAGTCGGGCATCGACACGCGTTCGGGGTTCAAGAACCGCTCGAACAGCAAGTTGAAGTGCAGCGGGTCCAAGTCGGTGATGGTGAGCGCCCAGGCGACCACCGAGCCCGCGCCCGAGCCACGCCCCGGCCCCACCGGAATGTCGTGCGCCTTCGACCATTGGATGAAGTCGGCGACGATGAGGAAGTAGCCGGGGAAGCCCATCTGCACGATCACGCCGTGCTCGTAGTCGAGACGCTCCCAATACGGCTTTGCCGCCGCCTCGCGCTCCGCCTCGCTCATTTCCGGGGTGAAGACATGGTCCTCGAGCCGCTTCTGCAGGCCGTCCTTGGCCTTGCGGTACAGCATCTCGCCTTCGGACTCGGTGCCGTCGGTAAAGTTCGGCAGCAGCGGCGGCCGCTTCGGCACGCGATAGGCGCAGCGCTTGGCGATCACCAGGGTGTTGTCGCAGGCCTCCGGCAGGTCGGCGAACAGCTTGCGCATTTCCTCCGCCGACTTGAAGCCGTGGTCGGGCGTGAAGCGGCGGCGGTCGGGTTGGTTCAGCGTCACGCCGTCGCGGATGCAGATCAGCGCGTCATGCGCCTCGTACATCGAACGCGGGCCGAAGAACACGTCGTTGGTCGCCACCAGCGGCAGGTTCTTGGCGTAGGCGAGGTCGATCAAGGCTTCCTCGATCCGCTCCTCGTCGCGCAGGCCATGGCGCTGGATTTCGATGTAGGTGCGACCGGCAAAGGCGGCGGACATCGCGTCCAGGACTTCCGTGGCCTCCTCGGGCCGACCTTCGAGCAGCGCCCGCCCGACCGCGCCGTCGACCATGCCGGTGAGCAGCAGCAGCCCTTCCGCATGATCGAGCAGGACTTCGAGCGGCACCTGCGGCGGCACCAGGCCATCGGCATCGCGGTAGGAGCGGCTGACCAGCTTGAGGAGATTGGCGTAGCCCGGCTCGTTCTGCACCAGCAGCAGCACGCGATCCGGATTTTCGTAGCGGTCGTCGCGGCCGGTCTTGGCGTCCACCAGGGGCTTGAGCGGGGTGACGTTGAGCACCGCGCCGATGATCGGGTGGATGCCCGCGTCGGCGCCGTAGGAGGAGAACTCCGCCGCGCCGAACATGTTGCCGAGGTCGGTGACGGCAACCGCCGGAAAGCCCCCGGCTTTGCACAAGCCGAGCAGCTCCTTCATCTTGATCGCGCCGGTCGCCAGGGAATAGGCGGTGTGGACGCGCAGGTGGATGAAGTCGGCGGGCATCTGGGCCGCTACTCCTAGATTTCGACGATGGTGCCGGCGCGCACCGTGACGCGGCGGTCCATGCGCCCCGCGAGTTCCGGGTTATGGGTGGCGATCAGCGCCGCCAGCCCCTGGTCCCGCACCAGGCTCAAGAGTTCGGCGAACACCCCGTCCGAGGTCGCCGGATCGAGGTTGCCGGTGGGTTCGTCGGCAAGCAACAGCTTCGGCCGGTTGGCGAGGGCGCGGCAGATCGCGACGCGCTGCTGCTCGCCGCCCGAGAGCTGGCCGGGGCGATGGTCGAGGCGTGCGCCGAGGCCCATCCGCCCGAGGAGTTCGGTGGCGCGCGCCTTGGCGGTGCCGCGCGGCGTGCCCGCGATCATCTGCGGCACGATCACGTTTTCGATCGCCGAGAACTCGGGGAGAAGGTGGTGATGCTGGTAGACGAAGCCGAGGGCATCGCGCCGCAGCCGCGTGCGTTCGCCGTCGCCGAGGGTGCCGCACTCCCGCCCGCAGATCGCGATGCTGCCCGCGTCGGGGCGCTCCAGCAGGCCGGCGATCTGCAAGAGCGTCGACTTGCCCGAACCGGACGGCCCGACCAGGGCGACGATTTCGCCCGCGCACACGTTCAGGGTGGCATTGCTCAACACCTCCAGGGTGCTTTCACCCTGGACGAAGCGGCGGGTCACGCCATCGAGGGAAAGAACCGCCTCACTCATAGCGCAACGCCTCCACCGGATCGAGGCGCGCGGCGCGCCATGCCGGATAAATCGTGGCGGCGAGGGAAAGCCCGAGCGCCATCAGAACCACAGTGACCACCTCGCCGGAATCGACCTCGGCGGGAAGTCGGGAGAGGAAGTAGATTTCCGCATTGAACAGATTGGTGCCGGAGAACCGCTCGATGAACTGGCGGATGCTCTCGATGTTGGCGCAGAACACCAGCCCGAGCACCACGCCCGCGGCCGTGCCGACCACGCCGATCGACGCCCCCGCCATCAGGAAGATGCGCAACACCGCACCCCGGCTCGCGCCCATGGTGCGCATGATCGCGATGTCGCGGCCCTTGTCCTTCACCAGCATGATCAGGCCCGAGATGATGTTGAACGCCGCCACCAGGATGATCAGGGTGAGGATCAGGAACATCACGTTCCGCTCCACCTCGACGGCGGTGAAGAACGACGAGTTCGCCTGACGCCAATCGTAGATCGAGACCGTCGGCCCGATCATCGGGCGGATCTCCGCCGCGACCTTCGCGGTGAGGTCGGCATTGGCGAGGCCGATGCTGATCTGCGACACCCGGTTGTCCATGCCGAAGTAGGTCTGCGCCGCGGCAAGGGGGATGAACACGTAGGAGCTGTCGTACTCCGACATGCCGACCTTGAAGATCGCCGCCACGGTGTAGGCGCGCACCCGCGGCACCGAGCCGAACACCGTCGCCTGGCCCTTGGGCGAGATCAACGTGAGCTGATCGCCCACCGTCAGGCCGAGCTTCTGCGCCATCCGTTCGCCGATCACCACGGCGTTGTCGCCCTCGAAGTTGGCGAGGTCGCCGAAGCGGATGTTGTCGGCGAAGATCGGCCGGTTGCGCAGGCTTTCCGGCGCGACGCCGTGAACCAGCGCGCCGAAGTTGTTGCCACGCGCGGTCACCATCACCTGCGCCTCGACCTCGGGCGTCGCATAGGTCACGCCCGGCAGCTTGCGGATTTCGCCCGCCAGCGCGTCGTAGCTGCCGATCCCCTGCCCGCCCAGCGCGTAGACCGCAAGGTGGCCATTGACGCCGAGAATCCGCCCGAGCAACTCGGTGCGGAACCCGTTCATCACCGACATCACGATGATCAGGGTCGCCACGCCGAGCATGATCCCGGCGAGCGAGAACCCGGCGATCACCGAGACGAAGCCCTCCTTGCGGCGGGCGCGCAGGTAGCGGAACGCGACCATGCGCTCGAACGGACCGAACAAAGGCGTTCTCCTAGTCCAGATTGTGTCAGGCGGTCAGACGCGCGATCGCCGCTTCGGGAGAGAGGGTCTCGCGCTCGCCGGTGGCGCGCGCCTTGATTTCCACCACGCCGTCCTTCAGGCCCTTCGGCCCCACCACGAGTTGGTACGGCAGGCCCAAAAGATCCATAGTCGCGAACTTCGCACCCGCCCGCTCGTCGCGGTCGTCGTAGAG
>LUYR01000606.1 GCA_001603335.1 Rhodospirillales bacterium Alpha_05
CCCGCCGCCTCACCCAGCATCTCGGCGCGAGCCCCGAGCTCGCCTGCGAGATCGAGGGCATGCTCACCCACGGCGGCGGCCTCTCCGCCTCGCTCGAAAACATCCGCGCCACGATCGCCCGCGAGGTCGAGGCCGAACGCCGCGCCCGCCACGCCGAGCAGCAGCTCGCCGAAGCGATCGAATCGATTTCGGAAGGCCTCGCGCTCTACGACGCCGACGACCGGCTGGTGCTCGCCAACTCGCGCATCCATGCGATGTTCCCCGGCATCGAGAACGCCTTCGTCGTCGGACGGACGTTCGAGGAAATCGTGCGGATGGTGGTGGCGCGCGGGTTGTACGGCTATACCGGCGACGAGCTCGAACGCTTCGTCGCGCTGCGCCTCGCCGCGCACCGCGCCGCCGACGGCACCGCGACCCTGCAACGGATGGCCGACGGCACCTGGCTGATCAACCGCGAAAACCGCACCAAGGACGGCGGCATCGTCGGCACCCGCACCGACGTCACCGAGTTGAAGCGCCGCGAGGCCGAGCTCGAAAAGCTGAAGCTGCGCTACGAGCTGATCCTCGGCGCCGCGGGCGACGGCATCGTCCGCCTCGACGTCAACGGCCGCATCCGCTTCGCCAATCCGGCGGCGGCGCGGACCCTCGCCGCCCACCCCGACAACCTCAAGAAGCGCTGCATCCGCGAGGCGATGGGCGCGCCGAGCCTGCCCGAGTTCCCGCTCCAGGGCACCGAGGCGCGCACCGGCGAGGCCGCCTGCGTGCGCGCCGACGGCGGCGCGTTCACCGCCGAGTTCATCCTCACGCCGATGCAGGAGGAGGGCCACTTCGCCGGGGCCGTGCTGGTGTTCCGCGACATCACCCTGCGCAAACGCTACGAGGCGACGATCAGCGACCAGCAGAAGCTGCTCGAACACCAGGTCGCCGACCGCACCCGCGAACTCTCCGCCGAGATCGCCTCGCGAATCCGCGTCGAACGCGCGCTCGAGGAGAGCCGCACCCGCCTGATGGGGATCACCTCGAGCCTGTTCGAAGGCGTGCTGCTGGTCGACGCGTTCGGCGTCATCGTCTTCGCCAATCCCTCGGCGCACCGCTGGATCGGCGTCGACACCCTGCTCGAGCGCCTGCTCGACGACGTGATCCAGCTGGAGGCCGACGACGCGCCGGTGGCCTTCGCCGACAGCCCGTTCTCCCAGGTGATCGCCGAGGGGATCACCTGCGCCAACGACGACGCCACCTTCCTCACCGCCGACGGTCGCCGCCTCGCGGTCGCCTTCGCCGCGGCGCCTCTCGACGAAACCGGGCGCAAGCGGATCGCGGTGATCAGCTTCCGCGGCATCGAGGCGCTCAAGGAGGCGCAGCGCGAAACCCTGCAAATCTCCCGCCTCGCCTCGGTCGGGCAGTTGGCGGCGGGCGTCGCGCACGAGATCAACACGCCGATCCAGTACGTCGGCGACAACCTCCGCTACATCCAGGACACCTTCGGCGACATCGCCGCGTGCTGCGCCGAGATCAAGGCCAACTTCCCCGACGTCGAGGCGATCCTAGACCGCCACGGCGTCGTCGAGGTGCTGGGCGAATACCCGGATGCGATCGAGCAGGCGCTGCACGGCGTGAGCCATGTCACCCACATCGTCCGCTCGATGAAGGACTTCTCCCACCCCGGCGGCAAGACCAAGATCGGCACCGACATCAACGCCGCGATCGATTCCACCATCACCGTCTGCCGCAACGAGTGGAAGCATGTTGCGACCCTCGCCACCGACCTCGACCCGGTAATGCCGAAGATTCTCTGCTATCCCTCCGACATCCACCAGGTGCTGCTGAATTTGATCGTCAACGCCGCCCACGCGCTCGGCGAAACCGGCGGCGGCCGGATCGGCGAGATCAAGGTGACGACGCGGCTCGACGGCGATTGGGCCGAGATCCGGGTGTCGGACGACGGACCGGGCGTACCCAAGGCGCTGCGCGACCGCATTTTCGACCCGTTCTTCACCACCAAGGCGGTGGGCAAGGGCACCGGCCAGGGGCTCTCGATCTGCCAGGACATCATCGTCAAGAAGCACGGCGGCAAGCTCTATCTCGACGACACCGTCGCCACCGGCGCAACCTTCGTCGTGCGCCTGCCGCTCGGCTGATTCCCCCTGTCTTTGCGCCCGCGCCGCACTTACCTCATAGCGGCACGCAAGCAAAAAACCGGAGGAACGACGATGACCGACACCCGGCGCGAGACCGACTCGATGGGCGCGATCGAGGTTGCCGCGGACAAATACTGGGGCGCGCAGACCGAGCGTTCGCTGCACCACTTCCACATCGGCAACGACCGTATCCCGCTCGAAATCATCCGCGCCCAGGCGCTGATCAAGCTCGCGAGCGCGCGCGCCAACCTCGCCCTCGGCAAGCTCACCGCCGACAAGGCGGAGCTGATCGAACGCGCGGCGCAGGAAATCCTCGACGGCAAGCTCGACGCCCACTTCCCGCTGCATGTCTGGATGACCGGCTCGGGCACCCAATCCAACATGAACGTCAACGAGGTGATCTCGAACCGCGCGATCGAGATCGCGGGCGGCGCGATGGGGTCGAAAAAGCCGATCCACCCCAACGACGACGTCAACATGTCGCAATCCTCCAACGACGCCTTCCCCACCGCGATCACCATCGCCGCCGCCTTGATGATCCACGGCCGCACCCTCCCCGCCCTCGCCCGCCTGCGCGACGACTTCGCCGAGAAGGCGCGGCTGTGGAAGGACATCGTCAAGATCGGCCGCACTCACATGCAGGATGCGGTGCCGATGACCCTGGGGCAGGAAATGTCGGGCTACGCCGGGATGCTCGACGACAACATCGGCCGCCTCGACTTCGTCCTCGCCGGGCTGATGCGGCTCTGCCTCGGCGGCACCGCGATCGGCACCGGGCTGAACGCGCCGGAAGGCTTCAAGGAAAAGGCGATCGGCGAAATCGCCAAGGTCACCGGCCTGCCCTTCACCCCCGCGCCCAATCTCTTCACCGCGATGGGCGCGCACGACGCGATGGTGATGGCCTCGGGCACGCTCCGGACGCTCGCGGTCTCGCTCTACAAGATCGCCAACGACATCCGCCTGCTCGGCTGCGGCCCGCGCGCCGGGTTCTTCGAGCTCGAACTGCCCGCCAACGAGCCGGGCTCCTCGATCATGCCGGGCAAGGTCAACCCGACCCAATGCGAGGCGATGACGATGGTTGCGGCGCAGGTGATCGGGCTCGACGTCGCCACCGGAATCGGCGGCGCGAGCGGGATGCTCGAAATGAACGTCTACAAGCCGTTGATCGGCTTCAACGTGGTCGAAAGCGCGCGCATGCTCGGCGATTCCATGGACGCCTTCGGCCGCTATTGCGTGCAGGGGATGAAGGCGAACGAAAAGCGCATCGCCGCCTCGGTCGAGCAGTCGTTGATGCTGGTCACCGCGCTCTCGCCGGTGATCGGCTACGACAAGGCGTCGGAGATCGCCCACCACGCCTATGAACACGACACCACGCTGCGCCAAGCGGCGCTCGACCTCGGCTACGTCAGCGCCGAGGAGTTCGACCGCGCCGTGGTGCCCGCCGCGATGACCGGCTCCGGCGGCATCCAGTAGTCGTCGCGGAGCCAGGCCGCGGCCAGGGTTGGCTGGAGCGGCTTGGAGAAATAGAACCCCTGGCCGACGTCGGCGCCGAGTTCGGTGAGGATGCGGAGTTGCTCCGCATCCTCGATCCCCTCCGCCACCACGCTCATTCCGAGGTGCTTGGCGAGGCCGATGGTGAGTCGCACGAGTTCGGTCTGGCGCGCCTCGGGGCCGAGGCGCTGGATCAGGTTCTTGTCGATCTTCATGAAGTCGAGGCCGAAGCGGTCGAGTTGGCCGAGCGACGAGTACCCCGAGCCGAAGTCGTCGATGCCGATCGAGACCCCGGTGCCGCGCAGGCGGTCGAGCTTCTTGCCGAGGTCGGGGATGTCGCCCGCGAGCACGGATTCGGTGATTTCGAGCTTGAGCAGATGCGGGTCGATGCCGGTCACCGCGATCGCCTCGGCGATGCTGTCCTCGATGCCCGGCGCCTGGAGCTGGATCGGCGAGAGATTGACGTTCATCGCCACCGGGCGGTCGCTGAGCTTGCTCCACTCCACCTGCTGGCGGCACGCCTCCCACAGCACGAAATTTCCCAACCCGATGATCAGCCCGGCCTCCTCGGCGACCGGGATGAAGCGATCGGGCGGCACCATGCCGAGTACCGGATGGGTCCAGCGCGCCAGTGCCTCGAACCCGGTGAGCCGCACCGCGTCGCCGTCGATCGCGACGAGCGGCTGGAACGCCAGGGAAAACTGGTCGCCGGTCTCGAAGCCCTCGCGCAAAGCGGTCTCCATCCGGAACGCCGCGCCGACGCGGTTCTTCTGCGCCGGATTGTAGAGCCGGGTGTTGCCGAGGATGTGGGTCTTGGCGTCCTCCATCGCGAACAGGGCGTCGCGCATCAGTTCGGCGCCGCTGCGGTAGTTGGGCTCGACCATCGCCACGCCGACGTAGGGCGGCGCGAACAGGGCGCTGCCCTCGATCGCATGCGGCACCGAGCCGGTGGCGACGATGCGGTGGGCGTAGTGCATCGCCTCGGCAACGTCGGCGACCGGCACCAGGGCGGCGAACTTGCCGGGCCAGATCTCGCTGCGCGGCCCTGGCGGCAGCACGTGGTCGAGGTACTTGGACACCCCGTCGAGGACCGCCTCGCCGCCGTCGAAGCCGAGATTCCAACACACGAAGTCGAGCCGCCCGATACCGACCAGCAGCAGCGCCGCGGTGGTTCCCGTCTCGCGGCGGCGGGCGCAGGCACGGTCGAGTTCATCCATGAATTCGCTGGTGAAGAACCGCATGTGTGAAAGCTCCTCGGTGGGTCAGAGGAAGACATCGTCGAAATCGTCGGCTGCGGCGGCGGATGGCGGCGGGCGTGTCTCCACTTCGTCGGCGAACAGGTCGTGGACTACCCGTTCGCTGTCCATGGTGTAGTGGTCGCGCAGCAGGCGCTCGACCTCGGCGCGCACCGCGGTGGGGTCGCTCCGCGCCGGGTCGATCTCGTCGGCGAGGGCCTCGAGCCCGGCTGCCGCCGC
>LUYR01000607.1 GCA_001603335.1 Rhodospirillales bacterium Alpha_05
GGTCGAGACCGCGCGGCGCTTGGCCGAGCGCGGCGTCGCCGTGGTCGCGATCACCGACAGCCCGGTATCGCCGCTCGCCCGCCTCGCCCGCCATGCGGTCTGCGTCGGCGGCGACGCATCCCCGGCATTCTTCCGATCGATGACCGCCGCGTTCGCGGTGGCCGAAATTCTTGCCGCGCTGATCGCGGGCAAGCGCGGCGACGCGGCGCTCGCCGCCTTGGCCGAGACCGAGGCGCATCTTGCCGCAAGCCAGGTTCATTGGGTGGACCGGGAGTCCGAGAGGAACACACCATGACTCACATTCTGCATCGCCAGATCCAGGGCACGCTGCCGACCGCGGTTGGCGGCAAGGGCGTCGAGCTCTTCGACGCGACCGGCAAGGCCTACATCGACGCCTCCGGGGGCGCCGCGGTCTCCTGCCTCGGCCACGGCCACCCCGACATCGTCGCGGCGATCAAGGCGCAGGCCGACACGCTCGCCTTCGCCCACACCGGCTTCTTCACCTCCGAGCCCGCCGAAGCGCTGGCCGACCGCCTCGTCGCCGACGCGCCCGCGGGCCTCGACCACGTCTATTTCCTCTCCGGCGGATCGGAGGCGGTGGAGGCGGCGATCAAGATGGCGCGGCAGTACTTCGTCGAGATCGGCGAGCCCGCACGCCACAAGATCATCGCGCGCGAGCAGAGCTACCACGGCAATACCGTCGGCGCGCTCTCGGCGGGCGGCAACATGCTGCGCCGCGCCCTCTACCAGCCGATCCTCCTCGAGACCCACCACATTCCGCCGTGCTACGCCTATCGCCACCAAAAGCCGGGCGAGACCGACGCGGCGTTCGCCCAGCGCGCCGCCGACGCCCTCGAGGCCAAGCTCCTCGAGGTCGGGCCGGAAACGGTGATGGCGTTCATCGCCGAAACCGTGGTCGGCGCGACCGCGGGCGCGGTGCCGCCGGTGGCGGACTACTTCAAGCGCATCCGCGCGATCTGCGACAAATACGGCGTGCTCCTGATCCTCGACGAAGTGATGTGCGGCATGGGCCGCACCGGCACTCTGCACGCCTGCGAGCAGGAAGGCGTCTCCCCCGACCTGATGACCATCGCCAAGGGCCTGGGCGGCGGCTATCAGCCGATCGGCGCGGTGCTGCTGTCGGGCAAGATCTACGACGCGTTCGCCAAGGGCACCGGGTTTTTCCAGCACGGCCACACCTACATGGCGCACCCGATGGCCTGCGCCGCCGCGCTCGCGGTGCAGACGGTGATCGCCCGCGACGATCTTCTCGCCAATGTCCGTGAAATGGGGGCTCGCCTCCGCGAAGGATTGGTGGCACGATTCGGCAATCATCCGCTGGTCGGCGACATCCGTGGCCGCGGACTGTTTCAGGCGCTCGAATTGGTGGCCGACCGGGGCACCCGGGAAACCTTGGATCCGCAAGTAAAACTCCACGCGCGTGTAAAACGTGCGGCCATGGCAAGAGGTTTAATGGTATACCCATCAGGCGGGACCGTAGACGGTGTCCGTGGCGACCATGTTTTGCTCGCGCCGCCGTTCATCTCGACCACCCGGACCATCGACGCGATCGTCGACCGACTGGGCGATGCTCTGGATGCGGCGGTCGCCGAGGCGGGCCTCCCGGCCCGCGACTGAGCAGTTTCTGTAAGCCCCCCGCGGGGTGACCGCCATCGAAATGCCCGGGGCGCGGGACCTGGGCCCACACAAGCCGACCCGCCGATACAAGACGGGCGCGCAAACACGGGGATTATCGTCATGCGTTTGCATAAGAAGTCGATTCTATCCGCCGCCATCCTCGCCACGATGATGGTGGGCTCGGTCTCCGCCGAGGCGGCCGACCAGCGCTTCATCACCATCGGCACCGGCGGTGTCACCGGCGTTTACTATGCGGTCGGCGGCGCGGTTTGCCGCCTGATGAACAAGGACTACAAGACCACCGGCGTGCGCTGCTCGACCGAATCCACCGGCGGCTCGGTGTTCAACGTCAACGCGATCAAGTCCGGCGAGCTCGACTTCGGCCTCGCCCAGTCCGACGTCCAGTACAACGCCTACGAAGGCAAGGCGCAGTTCGCGGGCGACGGCAAGGTCGGCGACCTCCGCGCGGTGTTCGCCGTGCATCCGGAGCCGCTCACGGTTCTCGCCCGCCGCGACGCCGGTGTGAACAAGTTCGCCGATTTCGCCGGCAAGCGCTTCAACGTCGGCAACCCGGGCTCGGGCACGCTGGCCTCGATGGAGCAGCTCCTCGCCGCGATGGATTGGACCAAGTCCAAGTTCTCCCTCGCCGCCGAACTGAAGCCCGACGAAATGGGCCCGGCGCTCTGCGACAACAAGATCGACGGCTTCGTCTACACCGTGGGCCATCCGTCGGCCGCGATCCAGGACCCGACCACCGCCTGCAACGCCAAGCTGATCCCGCTCGAAGGCCCGGCCGTCGACAAGCTGATCAAGGACTATCCGTACTACTCCGCCGCCACGATTCCGGGCGGCATGTACGCGGGCAACCCCGACCCGGTGAAGACCTTCGGCGTGCGCGCCACCGTCGTCACCTCGGCCAAGGTCCCGGACCAGATCGTCTACAATCTGGTGAAGGCGGTGTTCGACAACTTCGACGATTTCAAGAAGCTGCACCCGGCTTTCGCCCACCTCGACCCGAAGGACATGCTGAAGGGCGGCCTCTCCGCGCCGCTGCATCCGGGCGCGGTGAAGTACTACAAGGAAAAGGGTTGGATGTAATCTCCGTCCCGCTGAAAATTGGGGGGAGCGCGCCAGCGCTCCCTTCTGCTATAAGGTCGCCGCTCGGCCAAGACGATAAGGGGGAAATATGACCACCAAGAACGACACCACCAAGCCCGAGGTCCAGACTCTGGATACAGAGGCGCTGCAGGATCTGGTCACCGCCGTCGACATGGGCGGGCGCAAGCCCACCGGCCTGACGGCGCGATTGTTGATGGTGGTGGCGTTGTCATGGTCGTTGTTCCAGCTTTGGTACGCCTCGCCGCTGCCCTACATCTTCAACATCGGCGTGATCACCGACGGCATCGCCCGCTCGATCCATCTCGCCTTCGCGATCTTCCTCGCCGCGCTCTCCTATCCCGCGACCGTGCGCTCGCCGCGCGACCGGGTGCCGGTGGTCGATTGGTTGCTCGGCCTCGCGGGCGCGGGCGCGACGCTTTACCTCGTGGTGATGTATCGCGATCTCTCGCTGCGCCCCGGCCTGCCCACCACCACCGACGTGGTGGTCAGCGTGATCGGCGTGCTGGTGCTGCTGGAAATGGCGCGCCGCGCCGTCGGCCCGGCGATCATGGTGATCGCGATCGTGATGCTCGGCTACATCTTCGCCGGTCCGCACCTGCCGGGCATGATCGCCCACAAGGGTGCCTCGGTGGCGCGCGTCGCCTCGCAGATGTGGCTGACCTCGGAAGGCGTCTTCGGCGTCGCGCTCGGGGTTTCCACCAACGTGGTGTTCATGTTCGTGCTGTTCGGCACCCTGCTTGAGAAGGCGGGCGCGGGCGGCTACTTCATCCAGCTCGCGTTCTCGATCCTGGGCGGCTTCCGCGGCGGCCCGGCGAAGGCGGGCGTGGTCGCCTCCGGCCTCACCGGCATGATCTCGGGTTCGTCGATCGCCAACGTCGTCACCACCGGCACCTTCACCATCCCGCTGATGAAGCGGGTCGGCTACACCCCGGTGAAGGCGGGCGCGATCGAATGCGCCGCCGGCGTCAACGGCCAGATCATGCCGCCGGTGATGGGCGCGGCGGCGTTCCTGATCGCCGAATACGTCGGCATCTCGTATGCCGAAGTGGTCAAGCACGCGTTCTTCCCGGCGTTGCTCACCTACGGCTCGCTGTTCTACATCGTCGACATCGAAGCGATGAAGATGGGCCTCAAGGGCCTGCCGACGACCCGCACCCGGACGATGATGAGCGGCTTCCTGCGCACCCTGATGGGGATGGCCGGGACCGTGGTTCTCGCCGGCATCATTTATTACGCCATCGCCTGGATCAAGGTGGTGTTCGGCGAGGCCGCCTCGACCGTGATCGCGGTCGGCGTCGCGATCGCCTACATCGGGCTGATCGCCTACCGCGCCAAGTTCCCCGACATGCCGCTCGACGATCCGAACACCGGTTTCGTCAAGGTTCCCGACTTCGGCGCCACCGCCCGCACCGGCCTGCACTTCATCCTGCCGGTGGTGGTGCTGATCTGGTGCCTGATGGTCGAAGAGCTCTCGCCCGGCCTCTCGGGCTTCTGGGGGACCGTCACCCTGGTCTGCCTGATCCTCACCCAGCGTCCGCTCACCGCGTTCTTCCGCGGCCAGAAGGACCGCCTCGGCTTCGAGTTCAAGGGCGGCGTCGCCGACCTGTTCGACGGCCTGATCGCCGGCGCGCGCAACATGACCACGGTCGGCATCGCCACCTCGACCGCGGGCATCATCGTCGGCACCGTGCTGCTCACCGGCATCGGCCTGGTGATGACCGAAGTCGTCGAGCTGGTCTCGGGCGGCTCGCTGATCATCATGCTGCTGCTCACCGCGATGATCTGCATCATCCTCGGCATGGGCATGCCGACCACCGCGGCCTACGTCGTCGTCGCCACCCTGATGGCGCCGGTGGTGGTCGACATCGCGGCGAAGAACGACCTCGCGCTGCCGCTCGTGGCGGTGCACCTGTTCGTCTTCTACTTCGGCCTGATGGCGGACGTGACGCCCCCCGTGGGCCTCGCGGCCTACGCCGCGGCGGCGATCTCGGGCGGCGACCCGGTGAAAACCGGCGTGCAGGGCTTCCGTTATGAAATCCGCACCGCGCTGCTGCCGTTCATCTTCATCTTCAACCCGCGCCTGCTGATGATCGACATCGACGGTCCGTTCGAGTTCATCGTGATGGTGGTCGGCTCCGCCGCGGCAATGGTGGCGTTCGTTGGCGCGACGCAGAACTGGCTGGTGGTGAAGAACCGCATCTACGAGACCGCGGCGCTGCTGCTGATCTGCTTCACCCTGTTCCGTCCGGGCTTCTGGCTCGATCTGATGCAGGAGCCGTTCACCGTCCAGCCCGCCAGCACTCTGATCGCGGAAGCCCAGGCCGCGGCTCCGGGCGACCCGCTGCACGTCCGCTTCTCGACGATCAATCAGCTCGGCGAAGAGGTGGAGAAGCTGGTGCGCCTCAAGATCGGCGAAGGCACCACCGGGCAGCAGAAGCTCGCCAACGCGGGCATCAGCGTCAGCGCCCTCGGCGACAGCGTCAGCGTCACCTCGGTGCGTCTCGGCAGCCTGCCGGCGAAGTTCGGCATCCAGCCGGGCGACACCGTCGCGGGCGTCGCGGTCCCCACCGACCGCCCGGCGCGCGAGTGGTTCATGCTCCCGGCGCTGCTGCTGCTGGTCCTGATCTTTGCGATGCAGAGCCGCCGCAAGAAGCGCATGATCGCGGAAGGCAAGCCCCTCACCACCCAGGTTTG
>LUYR01000608.1 GCA_001603335.1 Rhodospirillales bacterium Alpha_05
CTCGGTCGGCGCGGCGTTCGGCACCGCGCTGGTGTCGATGCTGCTGTTCGCCTCGCTCGCGGCGATCAGCCCGGAGGCCAGCGCCCACTTCGCCGCGCTGGTCGAGCACGGCCCGGTGGTTCTCGACGGCATGGCGCCCGCCGCGCGGGCGGCGGTGATGCACGCGCTCGAGCAAACCTTCGGCCTGGTGTTCCTGTTGATCGCGGGCTACGTCGCGGTCGGCGAGGCGCTCTCCTGGTCGATCCCGGCGAAGCGCTTGTGAGCGGCTCTTTGCTTGACTCTGTCGGCCGGATTGCGTATGCCATCCCATCTTCCCGTGTCTGACGGGCGCTCCGTGCGCCCATGACGCTTCCGAGGAGGTCCGTTCGTCCGCGAGGGTTCGCGCACGGACGCGTTATGTTTTGGGCATTTTCCGGGTCAAACCGGCGACGGATGGATAGATGTTCGAGTCACTGAGCGATCGTCTGGGCGGGATTTTCGACAAGCTGAAGCGTCGTGCGACGCTGTCGGCGTCGGATGTCGACGCCGCGATGCGCGAGATTCGCATCGCGCTGCTGGAAGCCGACGTCGCGCTGCCGGTGGTCAAGGACTTCATCGAGCGGGTGCGCACCGAAGCCACCGGCCAGGAAGTCGTGCGCTCGGTCACGCCGGGCCAGATGGTGGTCAAGATCGTCCACGACGCCCTGGTGGAAACCCTGGGCTCGGACTCCACCGAACTCGATCTGAAGGCCGTGCCGCCGGTTCCGATCCTGATGGTCGGCCTGCAGGGCTCGGGCAAGACCACCACCTCGGGCAAGATCGCCCTGCGCTTGAAGGACAAAGAGCGCAAGAAGGTTCTCCTCGCCTCCCTCGACGTCTACCGCCCCGCCGCGCAGGAACAATTGGCGCAGCTGGCCCGCCAAGCGGGCGTCGCGTCGCTGCCGGTGGTCGTGGGCGAAATGCCGGTGGCGATCGCCAAGCGCGCGATGGAGGTCGGCCGCAAGGAAGGCTTCGACGTCGTCATCCTCGACACCGCGGGCCGCCTGCACATCGACGCCGAGCTGATGGACGAGGTCGCGAAGGTCCGCGACATCGCCAAGCCGCACGAAACCCTGCTCGTCGTCGACGCGATGACCGGCCAGGACGCGGTGACGCTGGCGCGCGAATTCAACGAAAAGGTCGGTATCACCGGCATCGTGCTGACCCGTATCGACGGCGATGCGCGGGGCGGCGGCGCGCTCTCGATGCGCGCGGTCACCGGCCGCCCGATCAAGTTCCTCGGCGCGGGCGAAAAGCTCGACAAGCTCGAGGTCTTCCACCCCGACCGCATCGCCGGCCGCATCCTCGGCATGGGCGACGTCGTCTCGCTGGTCGAGAAGGCCGCCGAGAACTTCCAGGCCGACGAGGCCGAGAAGCTCGCGAAAAAGATGATGTCGGGCAAGTTCGACCTCGAGGACATGCTCGGCCAGCTGAAGCAGCTCCGCAAGATGGGCGACATCAAGGGCCTGATGGGCATGCTTCCCGGCATCAACAAGATGAAGAAGCAGCTCGACGCGGCTAAGGTCGACGACGGCGCGCTCAAACGCCAGGAAGCGATCATCCTGTCGATGACGATCAAGGAACGGCGCCTGCCGGACACGATCAAGGCATCGCGGAAAAAGCGTATCGCGGCGGGCTCGGGCACCACGGTTCAGGACGTCAACAAGCTCCTGAAGCAGTTCGAGCAGATGTCGCAGATGATGAAACAGATGAAGAAGCTCGGCAAAAAGGGCGGCTTGCCCCCCGGCTTCGGTGGCGGAATGCCTCCGGGGATGGGCGGCGGCGGGTTGCCTCCGGGCTTTGGCGGCGGCATGCCCCCGGGCGGTTTCCCCGGCGGGTTCAAGTTCAAGTAAGCCGGGCGACCGGTGGTTTGAGATCGGACGAGCGATCGTCCAAGGGTTCGCTTCGGCGGGGTTGCCGGGGCGGGAAGTTGCACACAGAACGAAGGGTATAAACGAACCATGCTTCGTATTCGTCTCACTCGCGGTGGCGCCAAGCAGCGTCCGTTCTATCGTATCGTGGTCGCCGATTCGCGCGCCCCGCGCGATGGTCGCTTCATCGAGAAGCTCGGCTCCTACGATCCGATGCTGCCGCGTGACCACGCCAACCGCCTGGTGATCAAGGAAGAGCGCGTGAAGTACTGGCTCGGCGTCGGCGCCCAGCCGTCCGACCGCGTCGCCCGTTTCCTCGGCATCACCGGTATCGCTCCGGCTCCGGCCCAGGCTGAGCAGACCAAGCAGTCCGCGCCGAAGAAGAAGGCCCAGGACCGCGCCGCCGAGAAGGCCAAGGCCGCCGCTGCCGCCGCCGCTTCGGCCGAAGGCTGAGCGATTGCTGAGCTGAAGCGGTGAACGGGAACGTGAACGCGAACGACCGGGTCTGCCTCGGGGTGATCGTCGGTGCCCAGGGGGTCCGCGGCGAGGTTCGCATCAAGCCGTTTACCGCCGAGCCCGAGGACGTCGGGGCGTATGGTCCGGTGTCCGACAAGGGCGCCTCGCGGGTCTTCGACGTGAAGATCCGCGGCCAGGCCAAGGGCGTGGTGATCGCGGCGCTGAAAGGCGTCGCCGACCGCAACGCCGCCGAGGCGCTCAAGGGCACCGAGCTTTACGTCGATCGCGCGCGTCTGCCCGCAACCGACGACGAAGACACCTTCTACCACGCCGATCTCGTGGGATTGGCGGCGGAGGACGAAAACGGCAAGCCGGTCGGCCAGGTGGCCGCCGTGTTCGACCATGGGGCGGGCGATGTCCTCGACATCCGCTTGGCCGATGGCAAGTTGATCACGGTGCCGTTCACCAAGGCCGTGGTGCCGACGGTGGACCTGGCGGCGAAGCGGATCGTCGTGGCGATGCCCGAAGGGCTTCTCGACGACGGCGCGCAGCCGGTGGGAGACGCGGGATGATGGCGAACTCTCCCGACGCGGGAGTGGAGACGAACGGGGACGTGGCGGCGAAGCCGGCTTGGCTGGCGACGGTGCTGACGATCTTCCCCGGAATGTTTCCCGGTGCGTTGGGGTTTTCGCTGGCGGGACGCGCGATGGAGCGCGGCATCTGGGACCTGGTCGCGGTGAACTTGCGCGACTATGCCCTCGATCGCCACGGCACCGTGGACGACACCCCCTCGGGCGGGGGAGCGGGCATGGTGATGCGCGCCGACGTGCTCGACCGGGCGATCGTTGCGGCCAGGGAGGCCGCGGGCGACCGTGCGGGACCGCTGATTTATTTTACGCCGCGCGGACGGCGACTGGACCAGCAGAGGGTCCGGGAATTGGCCGCGGGGCCGGGTGCGACGCTGTTGTGCGGCCGGTTCGAAGGCGTCGACGAACGGCTGCTGGAAGAACACGAGATCGAGGAGGTCAGCCTCGGCGACTTCGTGCTTTCCGGCGGGGAATTGCCGGCGACGGTGCTGCTCGATGCGGTGGTGCGGTTGTTGCCGGGGGTCATGGGCGGCCAGGCGTCGCTCGATGAGGAGAGTTTCGAGCGCGGATTGCTGGAATATCCCCAGTATACGCGCCCGCAAGTTTGGGCCGGAAGGCCCGTGCCGGATGTGCTGAATTCCGGCCACCATGGCCAAATCGCGGCCTGGCGGCGGATGAAGGCGGAAGAAGTCACACGGATCAGGCGACCCGATCTCTGGGAAGCCTACCAGGCGTCCCAGGGACGGAAGAAAGAGGAATAGGTCATGAACATCATCGAAACGCTCGAAGCGGAACAGATTGCGAAGCTTCTCGAAAAGCGCGGCGTCCCGGATTTCAAGCCCGGCGACACCTTGAAGGTCCACACCAAGGTCATCGAAGGCACCCGCGAGCGTATCCAGGTCTATGAAGGCCTGTGCATCGCCCGCCGCAACGCCGGCCTGAACTCGTCGTTCACCGTCCGCAAGATCTCCTTCGGCGAAGGCGTCGAGCGCGTGTTCCCGCTCTACTCCCCGAACGTGGCGGAAATCGAAGTCACCCGCGTCGGCAAGGTCCGTCGCGCGAAGCTCTACTACCTCCGCGCCCTGCGTGGCCGTGCGGCCCGCATCTCGGAAGACAAGGCCGCGATCGTCAAGGCGCGCGCCAAGGCTGCCGAGGCCAAGGCGTAAGGGCGTTCACGCCCGCCGGAACCCGATTCCGGCGTCTTTGCGGATTTGATGCGCGTCCCGAAGGAGGCTTGGCTTCCGGCGGGGCGCGCATTATTTTGTTTTCTTTTCCGGCGCAATCTGGGAAAGAAACTGTCTCCGAGTGCCATGGGAGCCATACACAATGACCGCACCGCGTACCTTGTTCGATAAAATCTGGGACAACCACCTGGTCGACCGTCAGGAAGACGGTACCTGCTTGATCTACATCGATCGCCATCTGGTTCACGAAGTCACCAGTCCGCAGGCGTTCGAAGGTCTTGCCTTGACCGGGCGAAAGGTTCACCGGCCCGAACAGACGCTTGCGGTCGCCGACCACAACGTGCCGACCACCGATCGCTCGGCGGGCATCACCGAGCCCGAGTCGAAGCTCCAGGTCGACACGCTGGAAGCCAACGGCAAGGCCTTCGGCATCCGCGTCTTCGGCATGAGCGACGAACGCCAGGGCATCGTCCACATCGTCGGCCCGGAGCAGGGCTTCACCCTGCCGGGCATGACCATCGTTTGCGGCGATTCCCACACCTCGACCCACGGCGCGTTCGGCAGCCTCGCCTTCGGCATCGGCACGTCGGAAGTCGAGCACGTGCTCGCCACCCAGACCCTGGTGCAGGCCCCGGCCAAGAACATGCGCATCCGCGTCGAGGGCAAGCTGCCCAAGGGCGCGACGGCGAAGGACATCGTGCTCAAGATCATCTCCGTCCTCGGCACCGCGGGCGGTACCGGCTACGTCATCGAGTACGCGGGCGAAGCGATCCGCAACCTCTCGATGGAAGGCCGGATGACGATCTGCAACATGTCGATCGAAGGCGGCGCGCGCGCCGGCCTGATCGCGCCGGACGAAACCACCTTCGCCTACGTCAAGGGCCGCCCGATGGCGCCCAAGGCCGAGGACTGGGACAAGGCGGTGCTCTACTGGATGTCGCTGCACACCGACGAGGGCGCGCACTTCGACAAGGAAATCGTCATCGACGCCGCCGAGATCATCCCGCAGGTTACCTGGGGCACCAGCCCGGAAGACGTGGTGCCGATCACCGGCTCGGTGCCGAACCCCGACGACGCCGCCGACGAAGGCAAGGCCAAGGCGATGCGCCGCAGCCTCGAATACATGGGCCTGAAGGCCGGGCAGAAGATCGAAGAGGTCAAAATCGACCGCGTCTTCATCGGCTCGTGCACCAACGGCCGCATCGAAGACCTGCGCGCCGCGGCGTCGGTCGCCAAGGGCCGCAAAGTCGACCCGTCGGTCAAGGCGATGGTGGTGCCGGGCTCGGGACTAGTGAAGCATCAGGCGGAAGCCGAGGGCCTCGACGCGATCTTCCGCGAGGCGGGCTTCGAATGGCGCGAACCGGGCTGCTCGATGTGCCTCGCGATGAACGCCGACAAGCTCGAACCCGGCGAACGCTGCGCCTCCACCTCGAACCGCAACTTCGAAGGCCGTCAGGGCCGCGGCGGGCGTACCCACCTCGTCAGCCCGGAAATCGCGGTCGCCTCGGCGATCACCGGCTACCTCACCGACGTTCGCAAGTTCCTGGCCTGAAGGGGAGCAGAGATAATGGATAAATTCGAAGTCCTCACCGGCGTCGCCGCTCCGCTGCCGATGATCAACGTCGACACCGACATGATCATCCCGAAGCAGTTCCTCAAAACCATCAAGCGCACCGGCCTCGGCAAGAGCCTGTTCTTCGAGATGCGCTACGACGATGCGGGGAACGAAATCCCCGAGTTCGTGCTCAACAAGCCGGCCTACCGCAACGCCAAGATCCTCGTCGCGGGCGCGAACTTCGGCTGCGGCTCGTCGCGCGAGCATGCGCCGTGGTCGATCCTCGACTTCGGCATCCGCTGCGTGATTGCGCCCTCCTTCGCCGACATCTTCTACAACAACTGCTTCAAGAACGGCATCCTGCCGATCAAGGCGCCGCAGGAGGTCTGCGACAAGCTGATGAAGGCCGCCGACAACGGCGCCAACGCCACCTTCACCGTCGACTTGAAGGCGCAGGAAATCCACACGCCGGACGGCGAAGTGGTTTCGTTCGACGTCGACGAGTTCCGCCGCCACTGCCTCCTGAACGGCCTCGACGACATCGGCCTCACCCTGGTGAAAAAGCCGAAGATCGACGCCTACGAAGCCGACCGCAAGGCCACCCAGCCCTGGGTGTAGTCGTCAGGCGAGGAGTCCTCCCGGATCGTTCACCTCTGAAGCGCCCCATCGGGCGCTTCAGTCGTTTCCGGGCCTAACCGAAAGCGCTTGCGGCCCCATGCGGAGAATGAAAATCTCGGCGGGAGCCGAAGGAGTCTTTCGTGCGCCGCAGTCTTCTCCCTCTCGCGTTCCTGCTGATCCTGAGCTTCGCCCCGCCCGTATCCGCCCAGACGGTGGAGGATGGGTTTGCGGCCTACGACGCGGGCGACTATGAGAAAGCCAAGGCCATCCTCCTCCCGCTCGCCGAAGCGGGCGATCCTCGGGCGATGAACGCTGTTGGTTTGCTGTATTCAGACGGTAAGGCCTATCCGACTAATCCGACCACTGCTTGCGATTGGTATGAGCAATCCGCTCAAGAAGGATATTCCTCGGCACAAGCGAACTTCGCTTCATGTTTCATACGAGGACAAGGGCGTCCGCAAGATCGCGAGAAGGCTTCGTTTTGGGCCGAGCAAGCCGCAAGGCAGGGAAATGTCGAAAGCCAAGTCGATCTCGTCCACCTCTATCACCAGGAAAACCCACAAAAAGCCCAAGAGTGGGGGCAGAAAGCCGCTGATGCTGGGAGCGTCACCGCGCGCTTGCTGATGGAGGAGTATGGTCTGAGATACTCCGGTCCCAGACCAACCCGCATCCAAGTGTACTGTTACGGGATGATGGTCGGGCTTCTGAAGAAGCCCAGGAATTATTGCGATTCTATCTTTGTCCGGGCGTCCCAATCGCCCCCTTAGCCGTACCGCGTCCGAATTTGTCGCTGACCCAGTCCACGGCCGCGTCTCCGGCACGTTTCACGAAGCTCGGCACCTTGTCGCGAAACCGGGCGCCGTTGCGCTCCGCCGCGTCCACGGCCTCGGAACGAGGATATGAAGTACCGGAGCTGCAGGTTGGGCTTGCGACGGCGCGCGGAGAATGGAAATCTCGGCGGGAGCCGAAGGAGCCTTCCGTGCGCCGCAGTCTTCTCCCTCTCGCGTTCCTGCTGAGCCTGAGCTTTGCCCCGTCCGCCGTCGCCCAGACGGTGGAGGATGGGTTTGCGGCCCACGACGCGGGCGACTATGAGAAGGCTAAGTCCATCCTCCTCCCGCTCGCCGAAGCGGGCGATCCTCGGGCGATGAATCGTATCGGGTTGATGCACGACTTCGGGAAGGGGTTCCCCAAAGCACCGGCCACGGCCTGCGATTGGTACGAAAAGGCTGCTGAACTGAACTATCGGAATTCTCAGAGCAACTTGGGTGTGTGCTTCGACGAGGGCATAGGGCGCCCTCGCGATGCGGAGAAGGCGATATACTGGCTGACGAAGGCTGCTGAGCAGAACTATACGGACGCGCAGGTGGTACTCATTCGTCTCCTTCATCAACGTGATCCACGAAAAGCACGTGAGTGGGGGCAACAAGCGGCCAATGCGGGCAGTGTCCCCGGCCGCTTGTTGATGGAGGACTATGGGCTGGAATATTCTGGCCCCAGACCGGGGCGCTATCAGAAATACTGCTTTATATTGATGGTCTGGCTTATCAAGAAACCTTGGGGTTTTTGTGATTATCCAGTTAACCCTTCGGCCCTCCCTCCGTCGCCCCCCTAGCCGCGCCGCGTCCGAATTTGTCGCTGACCCAGTCCACGGCCGCGTCTCCGGCACGTTTCACGAGGTTCGGCACCTTGTCGCGAATCCGGGCGCCGTTGCGCTCCGCCGCGTCCACGGCTTTGCCGACGGCCTTGCGTGCGCCGCCCGCCATGGCGTCGGAGGAGACGATATAGAGAGCGGTGGCGGCGAGCTGCTGCGGCGAGGTCGCGCCGGAGCGGGAGGCCTGGTCGGCGACTTCGCCGATGTCGGCGAGCTTGCCCGGAATCTTGCCGAGCGGCGTCTGCTTGGCGATTTCCACCGCGAGATCGGTGGCGTCGCGGATCTGGCCGTAGACCGGGCTGTTGCGATAGCCCGCCGGAACCGTCGCACGGATGTCTTCGAGCGTCTTGTCGAATTTCGCGGTGTCGATCTCGCCGGAGGTGAGCAGGTCCTTGGCTTGGCCGATGCGGGCCAGGGTTTCGTTGAGCGGTTCGGCGACGGCGTGGTCGGCGTTGCGCAGCGCGCCGACGTGCATCGCCACGTCGAACGCATCCTTGGCGTAACGGGCGTCGAGCTCTTCTTTTGAGCCGAGGCCGAGCTGGAGGGACTTCTCCTTGATCGGCGCGTAGACCTCGCGGGATTTTTCATAGGCGTCGTGGACCGCCCGGGCGCCGTCGGAAAGTTGGGCGTAGGCGTCCGGGTCGGTTTTGCGCAACTCGTCGAGGCGCTGCGTCGCGGCTTCGAAGGCGGCCTGGTTTCCTCCGGTGAAATCGGGAATAAGCGCCTTCTCCCACGCGGCGGTGCGCTCCTGCTTTTCCCGCGCCGCCTCGAACGGGGCGCGGCGGGCGGCGTTGATGTCCTCGGAAGGGATGGAGGCGTCCGCGCCGTCGGTATAGTCGGGCGTCGACGGGGTGCGGTGTCCGGCGGTGCCATGGCGCGCCGCTTGGCGCGGCACGAGGCTGCCGGTGGGGTCGAACGCCGGGACTGCCTCGGGCGGAATCGCCGCCTCGGGCCGCTCCATCCGGCCGAAGGCGTCGTAGGCCGCGTTGCCCGGGTAGGCCTCCATGAACGCATTTTCCACATGCGTCCGCAGGCGCGGGTCGGCGGGATAGCGCGGATCGTCCATCAGCGAACGGATTTTTTCGTCGGTGGTGTCGCCTTTCGGAAGCACCGGCATGTCGGCGGGGGGCGGGGCGAGTTCTCCGAGCGCCGCGTCGAGCTTTCGTTCGGTCGGGCCGCCGGGGTGCATCACGCCGTCCACCTCCAAGCCGTTGTCCTTCTGGAAACTGCGAACGTTGTCGATGAGCGTGCCTCGATCGTCGGGAGCGTCCGCGTCGCGATAACCGAGCAGTTGCAACGACGCGCCGGTGCGCTTTTCGTCGTCGGGATCGATCGGATCCTCCTCGCCGACGCGGCCATTGAGATTGAAGGAGAATGGGGACTCGGCCAAGCCTGAGAAGATGCCGGAAAAGGACATGGCTGGTTTCCTTGTGGTACGATATTCGTGATATATATCATTAAATCACGATTATCGTCAATATCTAGCCACGGGATCTCCCCGCCAAATTCCCGGGATGCAAGGGCCCGCGGCCCTTGCCGGGTGCGGGCAGAGCCCGCGTCCTGTGTTTTTTCGTCATTTTCTCTGGTTTTTTCGAGCGGGAGCGGAATAATCGGTCCCCCGATTTGGGTTGAGCGCAACGAAAGGCAATGAAGCGATGACGGCGAAGAAGAAGGTGATGCTGCTGCCCGGTGACGGGATCGGTCAGGAAGTGACGGCGCAGGTCCGCCGGATCATTGCGTGGATGGAGGAGGCCGGGGTTGCGTCCTTTGAACTTTCCGAGGGCCTGATCGGCGGCGCTTCGATCGACGCGCACGGCGTGCCTTTGACCGACGAGACGGTGGCGGCGTGCCTCGCCGCCGACGCGGTGCTGATGGGCGCGGTGGGCGGCCCGAAGTGGGATAATGTGCCGTTCGACAAGAAGCCGGAGCGCGGCCTTTTGCGCATCCGCAAGGACATGGGCCTGTTCGCCAACCTGCGTCCGGCGATCGTGTTCGAGGAGTTGGCCGAGGCGTCGACGCTGAAGCGCGACGTGGTGGCCGGGCTCGACATCATGATCGTGCGCGAGCTGACCGGCGGCATTTATTTCGGCCAGCCGCGCGGCATCGAGACGCTTGAGAACGGCGATCGCAAGGGCTTCAACACCCTCGTCTACACCACTCCGGAAATCCGCCGCATCGGCAAGGTCGCCTTCGACCTCGCGGTCAAGCGCGGCAAGCGGGTGACCTCGGTGGACAAGGCGAACGTGCTGGAATCGACGATCCTCTGGCGCGAGGAGATGGAAGTCGTCGCCAAGGAGTACCCGGACGTGGCGCTCTCCCACCTCTACGTCGACAACGCGGCGATGCAGCTGGTGCGCAATCCGAAGCAGTTCGACGTGATGGTGACCACCAACATGTTCGGCGACATCCTCTCCGACTGCGCGGCGATGCTCACCGGCTCGCTCGGCATGCTGCCCTCGGCGAGCCTCGGCGCGGCGGACGCCAACGGCAAGCGCAACGCGCTCTACGAACCGGTGCACGGCTCCGCGCCCGATATCGCGGGCCAGGACCTCGCCAATCCGCTGGCGATGATTCTCTCGCTCGCGATGATGCTGCGCTACTCGTTCGACCTCGACGCCGCCGCCGACCGCTTGGAGAACGCGGTCAAGGCGACGCTGGCGGAAGGCATCCGCACCGGCGACATCATGCAGCCCGGTGCGACCAAGGTTGGCACCAAGGGGATGGGCGACGCGGTTCTCAAACACCTCGCGAACGCCTGAAACCCTTCGGTTTCGCTTGCGCCTCTCGCTGGTTCGGGTAGGCTTTGAGCACATGAACCGGGAAGCCCCCCTGGAGGGGGCTTCCCTCTTTCTAGCCTCGATTAACGAACGGATATCGAAATGGGCTACAAGGTTGCAGTCGTTGGCGCGACGGGGAACGTCGGCCGCGAAATGCTGAGCATTTTGGCTGAGCGGAATTTCCCCGTGGATGAAGTGATCGCCCTGGCGTCGAAGCGCTCGGCGGGTACTGAGATCTCCTTCGGTGAAGACACCGTCCTTAAAGTCAAAGACCTTGAGACTTTCGATTTCACTGGGGTGGACATCGCGCTCTCCTCTCCGGGAGCCTCGGTGTCCAAGGTGTTCGCGCCCAAGGCGGCTGCCGCCGGTTGCGTCGTCGTCGACAACACGTCGCATTTCCGTATGGATCCGGACGTGCCGCTGGTGGTGCCGGAAGTCAATCCGCACGCCGTGGCGGGCTACAAGAAGCGCGGCATCATCGCCAACCCGAACTGCTCGACGATCCAGATGGTGGTGGCGCTGAAGCCGCTGCATGAAGCGTTCAAGATCAAGCGCGTCGTGGTTTCGAGCTATCAGTCGGTGTCGGGCGGCGGCAAGGATGCGATGGACGAGCTGTTCAACCAGACTCGCGGCATCTACATGAACGAGCCGTTCACCAAGACGCAGAAGAAGTTCACCAAGCAGATCGCGTTCAACGTCATCCCGCACATCGACGTGTTCATGGATGACGGCGCGACCAAGGAAGAATGGAAGATGACGGTCGAGACCGCGAAGATTCTCGACCCCGACATCCAGGTGCATGCGAACTGCTGCCGCGTCCCGGTGTTCATCGGCCACGCCGAATACATCAACATCGAGACCGAGAAGCCGATCACCGACGAAGCCGCGCGCAAGGTGCTGAAGGAAGCCCAGGGCATCACCGTCGTCGACATGCGCGAGAACGAAGGTTACGTCACCCCGGTGGAATGCGCGGGCGAGGACAACGTGTTCGTCTCGCGGATTCGCGCCGACAAGACGGTGAAGAACGGCCTGTCGTTCTGGTGCGTCGCCGACAATCTGCGCAAGGGCGCGGCTTTGAATGCGGTGCAGATTGCCGAAGTGCTGATCCGCGACCACTTGAAGAAGTAGGTCTCCTGGTTCGCACCGAAGAAGTCACGGCGCGGTCCCTCGTGGACCGCGCCGTTTCTGTCTGCTCCAGGAAGTTTTCATGCAGTTTTCCGCCCGTATCACCAACAGCGCCGCCCGTGGCACGCAGCTCGGCCTCGCGGTATTGATCTCGTTCGGCTCGGCGATGGCCTCCACCGGTCTGTTGCATCCCTCCTCGGCGGTGTTCGGCGCGCTGTGGGCGTCGATCTCGGCGATCGTGGTGTTGCAGAGCGACGTCTCCGCCACCGGCGCCGCGGCGCGCCTGCGGGTGTGGGGCACGGTGGTGGGGGCGCTGGTCTCCGGCATCTACCTGCTGCTGCTGCCCTTCACCATGGTCGGGCTGGCGGTGTGCGTCTGCCTCGCGGTGTTCGGCGCGACCTGGCTTAACCACGGCGACGGCGGGCGGCTCGCGGCGATCACGGTGACGGTGATCATGCTTCAAGGCGAGATGAACCCGGGGGCGCATCCCCTGCTCACCGTCGGCATGCGCTTTTTCGAGGCCTGCCTCGGCGCGGCGGCGGCGGTTTTGGTGTCGTGGGCGTGGATGCGCGCGGCGAAGATTTTCGACAAGGAACTTGCATGACGACGCTCTATATCGACGCCGACGCCTGCCCGGTGAAGGACGAGGTGGTCAAGGTTGCGGAACGCCGCGACCTGCCGGTGGTGCTGGTGAGCAACCGCGGCTTCCGCACCGGCGGCCATCCGCTTTTGCGCTCGGTGGTGGTGGAGGCGACGCCCGACGCCGCCGACGACTGGATTGCCGCCGAGATCGCCTCGGGCGACGTGTGCGTCACCAACGACGTGCCGCTCGCGGCGCGTTGCGTCGCCAAGGGGGCGAAGGCGCTTGCGCCCAACGGCAAGGTGTTCGACGCCGACAGCATCGGCATGGCCCTCGCGGTGCGCGACCTGATGACCGATCTCCGCGACACCGGCGAGATCTCGGGCGGCGGGCCGCGCGGCTTCTCGGCGCAGGACCGCTCGCGCTTTCTCAACGCCCTCGACGCGCTGCTGCGCTAGAACCCGCCGGGAATCGCCGGCGGCGGCAGCGGCGCGGGTTCCTGCACCGCGAACCCCTGGGCGAAGTCGACCCCGACTTCGGCGAGCGCGGCGATGATTTCGGTGGACGCTGCGTATTCGCCGACGGTCTGGAGCCCCATCAGGTGGCCGACGCGGTTGATGGTTTCGGTCATCGCGCGGTCGATCGGGTCGCTGACGATGTTGCGCACGAAGCTGCCGTCGATCTTCAGGTAGTCCACCGGCAGGGTCTTGAGGTAGGCGAGGGAGCTGGTGCCGACGCCGAAGTCGTCGAGGGCGAAGTGGAAGCCGAGCGCCTTGATCGCGGTCATGAACTGTAGCGCGGCGCGGATGTTGTTGATCGCCGCGGTCTCGGTGACCTCGAAGCAGATCGCGCCGTGCGGGATCGCGTGGGTGGCTGCCTGCTCGCGGATGAATTCGAGGATGCCGCCTGCGTTCAGGGTTGCGCCCGAGAGGTTGATCGCGCAGGTGAGGCCTTCGCCGAACTGGCTGCTCAGGCCGTGATACCGCGCAAACACGTGCGAGATCACCCAGCGGTCGATGCGCGGCATGATGCCGTAGCGTTCGGCGGCGGGGAGGAACGCGTCCGGCATCACCAGGGAGCCGTCCTCGTCGACCAGCCGCAGCAGCACCTCGATGTGCTCGCCCGGCGCGGCCTCGTCGCTGAGCGGCTGGTAGGGCTGGTAGTAGAGCACCAGGCGGTCGGCGTCGATCGCCTCGGCGAGACGCGCCGCCCAGTTCATCTCGGTGCGGCGCTGGGCGATGTCGCTGTCGGTGCTGTGGTAGACGCAGATGCGATTGCGCCCCAGTTCCTTCGCCTGATAGCACGCCGCGTCGACCGCGGCGAAGACGTCGGCGCGGCTGCCGGTTTCCGCGGTGATCGCGACGATGCCGATGCTCACGCCGATGCCGAAGGCCTTTCCGTCCCAAATGAAGCGATATTCCCGCATCGCCATCAGGAGGTCGTTGGCGATCGCCTGGGCGCGCTCCATCGTGCAGTTCTCGATCAGCACGCCGAATTCGTCGCCGCCGAGGCGGGCGAGGGAATCGCTGCGGCGCAGGCGTGCGTGCAGCACGCCCGCGACCTGCTTCAACAGCGCGTCGCCGGCGGAGTGGCCGCAGGTGTCGTTGACGATCTTGAACTGGTCGAGGTCGAGGTAGCAGAACACGTCCTGATCGTCGGTCGCCTGGGCGCGGGCGAGCGAGGCATCGATCCGCGCCTCGAATTCGCGCCGGTTGGCGAGGCCGGTGAGGAGGTCGTGGGTGGCGTCCCAGAGCGCGCGCTTTTCCATCCGTCGCGTCAGGCTGACGTCGTGCAGCACCATCACCCCGCCGATCACCCGACCGTCGGCGTTGCGGATCGGCGCAGCGGAATCCTCGATCGCCAACGCGCTGCCGTCGCGGCGCAAAATCGCGGTTTCCTTGCCGCTGAACGCCTGGGTCCGGTCCGCGTCGATCGCGAGCAGCACCGGCGGGGCGATGGGGGTCATCGTGGTTTCGTCGATCAGGGTGCAGAGGTCGGCCAGCGGCAGGCCGCGGGCCTCGGCAAGGCTCCATTGGGTGAGGCGCTCGGCGGCGGGGTTGAGGTATTCGATGCGCTGCGCGAGGTTGACGGTGATCACGCCGTCGCTGATTGCGTGCAGGGTGATGCGCGCGCGTTCGCGTTCGTCGAACATCGCGCGGATCGCGCGCTTTTCGCGCAGTTCCATCCGCCGCATCATGCCGAACATGGCGCCCGCGAGGAGCACCCCGAGCGCCGCCGCGCCGAGCGACTGGAGCAGCACGTCGTGCAGCGATCGCCGGACCTCGACGCGGCCCACGCGCACGCCGGAGTCGTAGATCGGCGCGGAGCGGCTGATCATCGGCGGCGTGACGCGGTGGTTCGAGGAGACGATCTCGGTGTCGGCGTCGGCGAGGATCAGCGCCTGTTCGTCCGCGAGCTCCTTGGGGAACCGGGTCATCACGTCGCGCAGGCGGATTTCCTCGTAGCGCCACATCCTGGGCGACAGGGCGATCGCCTGGTTGACGAACTCGGCCTTGACGTCGGCCTTGGTCTGAAGCACCGCGCCCCGCGCGAAATAGGCGATCGCGAAGGTCGCGACCGGCAGGCCGAAGGCAACCAGCAGCACGATCACAACGACGAGACGGCGGAGCAGCTGCGACTTCGGCGGCGCGCCGCCGATCGGCAATTCGTGCGACGGAGCCGCGGTCATCGGGTCAGGTGTCCGTTCCGGGCGAGGATGGCGCGACCTTCATCGGAGCGGATGAACGCGAGGAAGTCGAGGGCCTCGGGCGGTGTTTTCGGTGTCCGCACCGCCAGCATCGGCTTATCGAGGGCGTAGCTGCCGTCGGCGAGGGAGGCGGGCGTGGGCGCGATGCCGTCGAGCTTGAGCGCCTTGAGGTCGCGGTTTTCCGAGAGGATCAGTGCGAGGGTCGAGGGCCCGATGCCGCCGGGGGTGGTTTCGATCGCCTTCGCGGTTTCCTGGTCGGTGACGGCGAAGGCCATGCCCGGCCGCTTCTCGGCGATTTCGAGGCCCTCGCGGACTTCGGGAGAGATCGCCTTGATCGCGTCGTTGTCGGAATCGCTGATCGGCCGGAGAATCATCCGGATGCGGTGGCCGCCGGGCCATTCGGTGAGGCGGCCGGCATAGATGTCGGCAAGCTGTCGTGTCGAGATACCGTCCACCGGCGTGGACTTGGCGGTGGCGAAGATGAATGGCGTACGTCCGTACTCGATCGCCTCCGCCCCGGCGGCGATTTCGGCGGGCTTGAGCGCCCGGGTGCTGAGGCCGAGGGCGACCGCGCCCGCAAGCGCGGCCTTGATGCCGCCGCTGCTGCCCATGCTCGGCAGGACGACGAAGGTGGTTTCGGGGTGGCG